>CAVJRB010000048.1:14848-16495 GCA_963651655.1 bacterium
GGCTTTTTCACGTCTTGAGAGAGTATAGCAAGGTTTGTTGGAAATTAATGGATTTGTTGGAAACTGACTGGTTTGATGAAATTAGCTGGTTTTATGAAAATATCCCCCGGATATTGGGGGATAATGCTTTGAGTTGAGATTTTATTATTACTTACGAGAGTGTGTGGCCTCATGTTCCCTCATCAGTTCCTCATGCAGCTTCATAGAATCCCAGTGCATGGTCACCGGGGTAAGCACAGCTTTCAATGCCACTGGCGGGAGGCTGTTTTCTTTAAAGAAAGCCAGAAAAGCATCCAACTGCTGGCTGGAAAAGCCGTTCAGAACCATCATTTCTTCCTGGAAATTCTGTCCCAGGTTAAACATCGGATTCTTCGCAAATCCCGGAATCTCAAACAAAAATCCAAGGCTCTCCAGATACTCTGACGGCTGCACCATCCGCAGGGAAATTTTCTGTCTGTTCAAATATCTGCGGATCTGGCGCAGGCGGTTTTCATCTTTGAAATTGTATAGTAAAATCTGTGTTTTGGACATGGCGAAATCTCCTTTAGCGTGTAAAATATAAAAAGAGCATAGCAGAAAAATGTATTTTTTACAAGAAAAGTATGAATGGAAACATGAATTATGATATGATAAAGCAAGACGAATTTCAAAGGAGGCCATATGGCGAAGAAACGAAAAATGAAAATGGAATTCCGCTATTACCAGATGCAGGATGGCAGCCCCATTCTGGCACTTCTTGGTGAAAAGTGGGAGCAGAATTATGGAAGGGATGTGGATTACCTCCATTTTCATAATTATCTGGAAATCGGTTTTTGCTACAGCGGGGAGGGAGAGCTGATCTTCGGGGAAGAGCCTGTGCGCTTTGCAGGCCGGGAATTTACCATTATTCCCCCTAATTTTCCCCACACCACAACCAGCGATATAGGAAACATCAGCAAATGGGAATATCTTTTCATTGATGTGGAAGGATTTCTGGCAAATGCAGCAGGAAACCGCATGCGTGCGGAAAAGATGGTCCAGCGGATCTATTCCAAAGCTCTCTGCCTGAAGGAATGCGAGTACAAAAGCCTTTCTGACAAGGTGCTTGGGATTTTAAACGTGATGCGTGACGGCGAGGAATTTTACCTGGAAGAGGCAAAGGGAATCCTTCTGTCCCTGCTGGCTGAGGTGGCAAGGCTGAACCGCTCTGCCGAAGAAGAAAATGTGGAGGAAAAAGGCAAGATCACCAACATGATCGCCCGCTCTATTGACTACATATCCAAGTATTACATGGAGGATATCCGAATCGGGGATCTGGCCAAGGCAAGCCACATCAGTGAGACGCACTTCCGCAGGGTATTTACCTCCTACATGCACATGAGCCCGCTGGAGTACATCAACAAAGTAAGGATCCAGACTGCATGTGAGATCCTGAAAAAGACAGATGAGCCCATTTCCGATATTGCCTACAAATGCGGCTTTACAACCAATTCCACATTTAACCGGAATTTCCGCCAGCTTATGGGAATGTCCCCGGCAGAGTGGCGGAAGCGCCCGGAAAATTATGAACAGCAGCTGCTGAAATTTGATATTCACTCAGAGGAAGGATGGTAGAATGTACGATTACAAAATAGTAGAACAGGTGACAAGAAAGAAAAAGAAGCTCTC
>CAVJRB010000048.1:16505-18562 GCA_963651655.1 bacterium
GCTCTCCGGAGTTTTAAAAAAGACAATGGTATTCTTTGCCGTGGTATTTGTACTGATGGGAATTACCATCTCCCAGGCGTTTATGCTGGCCGGCTTTTGCCTGGCAGGTCTGTATTTTATTTACGGAACCTTCTGCCAGAGGGATTATGAGTACACCCTGGAGAATGACACTCTTACCATTGACGTGATCTACGGAAACAAGTACAGAAAGACAGCCCATGAGCTGGATTTAAGAGAGCTTGAGGTGATCGCCCCACACTGGCATCAGGCTGTGGCGAAGTACAAAAAGAACGGTGGAACCGAGCATCTGAAGAAATATGATTACACCTCCTATGAAGAGGATACGCCTTATTACACCATGATCATAAAGGAGGATGGACGCAAGATCAAACTCCTTTTGGATCTTACCCAGGAGATGCTCCATACCATCAAAACCAAGTATCCTCAGAAAGTCTTTTTTGCATAATTAAAAAAGAAAAGAATGTAACATATTCACAAAATAGACACATAAATTTTGTGGAAAAGTACAGAAAATACATTCTTTTATGTTTTATCTGGTGAAAATAAACGACAGAATTCGTTAAGGTGACGAAAACGTATAGAAAAATGAACGAACGGTAAAGAAATTAAAAATGCACATAATGGTCGAAAATGCACATTATATGAGCGGTATTGCATACACCGAAGGGTGTACGGATGTTATAATGCATTCATAAGAAATACGAAGAAACAATTTATTAAGGGAGGATATTTCTATGAAGAAAAAAGTACTTACCGTCTTACTCACAGGAGCAATGGTAGCATCTATGGCAGCAGGCGCAACAGTTGTATCTGCAGCAGAGGACGACAACACCTTAACAGTCTGGGCATGGGATCAGAACTTTAACATTAAGTCCATGCAGATCGCAGCTGACCAGTACGCAGCAGACCATGAGGGATTCTCAGTTGATATTATTGAGACCTCTTCCGATGACTGCCAGACCAAGCTTACTACAGCAGCAAATGCAGGTGATTACAGCACTCTTCCTGATATCGTTCTTATGCAGGATAACAGCTATCAGAAATTCCTGAAAGCTTATCCGGATGCTTTCACAGATCTGAAAGACATGGATATCAACTGGGATGATTTCGGAGCTCTGAAACAGTCCTACTCCATGGTAGACGATACACATTACGGTGTTCCGTTTGATAACGGTGCAGTTATTGCATGCTATCGTACAGATATCCTTGAGGAAGCTGGATATACACTGGATGACCTTACAGACATTACATGGTCCAGATTCGAAGAAATCGGTAAAGACGTTCATGAGAAAACCGGCAAATACCTTCTTACAAGCGAAGCAACAGGCGGCGACACACTTATGATGATGATCCAGTCCTGCGGCGCTAACTTCGTAAACGAAGATGGTGAAGCTTATATCGTTGGCAACGAGACAGCTGAGAAATGTATCGACCTTTACACAGAGCTGGTACAGAACGATGTTGTAAAACTTGTAAACAACTGGGATGAGTACATCTCCACAATCACAAGCGGCGAGGCTGCTGGTATCGTAAACGGTAACTGGATCACAGCTACTCTGATGTCCACAGAGGATCAGAAGGGCTTATGGGGAATCACCACAATGCCAAGCGTTGACGGTGTTGACACAGCTACAAACTATGCAAACAACGGCGGATCTTCCTGGTATATTACCTCTAACTGCAAGAATGTAGAGCTTGCTGAGGACTTCCTTGCAAGCACATTTGGTTCCAGCACAGATTTCTATGATGCAATCCTTCCGGAGACAGGTGCTATTTCCTGCTACCTGCCAGCTGGTGAGTCTGATGTTTACAACGAGCCAAACGAGTTCTTTGGCGGACAGCCGATCTTCTCAACAATCGTAGAGTACTCCTCTCATATTCCGGAGTTCACAAAGACTCCATATCACTATGAGGCAAGAGAGTGCGTCAACACAGCAGTTGTAAATATCGTAAACGGAACTTCCAAAGAAGACGCTCTTCAGGAAGCACAGGATACACTGGCATTCAAGATGACTGAGTAATCTTTCTTACGAAGT
>CAVJRB010000049.1:0-3560 GCA_963651655.1 bacterium
ATTTTGATTCTTGCCTCGTAAACCTCTTTTGACAGCTGTGTGGGCAGATAATACTCATCTTCTGCTGTTGTTCCCTCAAATAAAGAAGGGCTCATCCACTTTTCCAGTACCAGCCAGTTTCCAAGATTCACTCCTTTAACCTTCACTTAAGTTTTCCTCCCTTTTGGCAGATTATTTGTTTTTATTTTCACGCGCGCTTTGTTTTTTCATCTGTTATTCTAACTGCCGAAAGCTGGAAATTATATTACAATTCTCGGCATTTTAACACTTTTCCCGGCAATATTTTTATGGTATCCTGTTTCTAAGCAGACATGTCTCCAGTTGGAAACGTGTCCATATGTGAAAGCCAGTTACTCATTCCCTATTTTTTTCAGAAAGGAAGGATTGGAAAATGGAAATTAATCTTAACTATCTTATGGAACATGTGTCTCACCAGCTGCATACCTTTGTAAAAACCTGGAGTGGGTCCGCAGGTTCTGCCATCCAGCCCCGGACCGTCTGTGTCCGCAGGGATTTACAGGATAACTATCTTCCCTTTTCCGATTTTCTGGCTTTTCTTGAAAAACAAAAGGCAGAGGATTTTTCTTCATGTCCTTTACTTTTTTCTGTCAGATGGGTGAGCCTGGATCTTGCATATGGTTATGTTGTATCCGGGGAACAGCATTTTCTTATCGGGCCGGTTCTTCTTTCCAACGAAACCCATTTAAGCACCAGGATCACGGCTGCATCGGATTCCCTTTCTGGTCCTGAGAAATTGTTTTCCTGCCATCTTTATTTTTTTCTGTGACAATATTCTGCTTCTTTACAATCTTTTCCGGGATACGCCTCTGATTCGGGATGAGCTGATTTATCACAACTGCACTACCAGGATAACCCAGGAAGAGATTATGACCGATTACTCCAATCTGATCTTCCAGCGCCAGGAAATGAATGAGCCTCACAATCCCTATGACCAGGAGCTGCGTGAATTCTCCAGCGTGGAAAACGGAGACCTTGAAATGCTCCGGAAGAGCATCAGCGAAGATTACAACGGCAAGCTTGGAACTCTTTCCAAAAATGAGCTGCGAAACGCCAAAAATATTGGAATCGTCCTCATGACTCTGGCAAGCCGCGCAGCGATCCGCGGAGGACTTCTGCCGGAAATTGCTTATTCCATGAGTGATGTTTATATTCAGAAAATCGAAGATATGACAGATTCTGCTGTGATTTTTTCCCGGATCCGTCAGTATGAAATGGAATATACACAGATGGTAGCAGATTTGAAAACCCAGGCATCCTCAGAGAAAAAACAGGAGCCAAATATCTGGACAGAGCAGGCGAAGGATTATATTTTCCGCCATTTACATGAAAAAATCCGCATCCAGGATATTGCAGACCACCTTCACCTGAATGCGAATTATTTGTCAGAACTGTTTAAGGAGCATGAAAAGATCACGCTCACTGATTTTATTTTAAAGGAAAAAGTCAAGCTTACCAAAAACCTTCTGACTTATTCCCCTTACTCTTATATTGAGATTGCCACTTATCTTGGCTTCTCCTCACAGAGCCATCTTGGAAAAGTTTTCCGTAAATATACGGGAATGACACTGCGAAAGTACAGGGAAACTTACGGGGTGAATGGAAGGCTCTAACGTGTCAGGTCCTTCACCCATTTGTATTTCCGAAAATGATGGAGTACCCAGGGGAGCTTGCCGACCTCGTCGATGCAGGTGCAGGCGTATACTACTACAACAGGCCAGTGGAAGTAGTAGGTTCCGGCGGCTGCCAGAGGGATAGCCAGGCACCACATGCATACTGCAAGGCTGTACATATCAAACATGGTATCTCCTCCTGCGCCGAAGATTCCGTTGATGGTCACATCATTGATGGCGCGGCCAATCATATAGAATGCGATGACTCCGAACATTCCTTTCAGATAAGAGGTTGCCTGAGAGGTCAGCTTTACAAAATGCAGAATAATTGGTGCGGATATTACCATAAGAAGGGCTGCCGCCACTCCGCACACGCAGGAAATTTTCAGAAGACGGATTCCATATTCTTTGCCTCTCTGAAGGTTTCCGGCGCCAAGCTCATTTCCAACCATAATGCCGGCTGCACCGGAGATTCCGGCACTTAAGCAGCATACCACATCACGGACCACTGCTGCTACAGAATTGGCTGCCGCAGCGTCCACTCCCAGATGTCCCATAAAAGAAGAATAAGAAGTAAATCCGATTCCCCAGAACAGGCAGGCACCAAGAAGAGGCATTGCACATTTGGAAAAATCATGGGAAAGCTGTTTGTTTCTTCTGAACAAAAATTTCATCTGGGGATGAATGTAGCCCTTCCGATAAGATACTGCAATGGAGCATGCCAGCTCAATGATTCTCGCGATCAGAGTAGCCAGTGCTGCACCGCGGACTCCCATGGAAGAAATACCCAATGCCCCGTAAATAAATACTGCATTCAGAACAATATTGATGCACACAGTCGCAGAACTGATGGCTGCTGTTGTTTTTGCATGCTCGCTGGTTTTCATAATAACCAGGTAACATTGGGAAATTCCCGTCAGCAGATAGGAAAAGCCTGCAATGCGCAGATAACTGATTCCATAATTGATCAGCACATCTTCATTTGTAAAAATCAGCATCAGGTATCTGCCGCCAAACACACAGGCCAGGAAAAACACAACGGATACCAGTCCGCACAGGCGCAGTGCCATGCAGAAAATCTCATCCAGAGTTTTGATATCCCCTTTTCCCCAGTACTGCGCTCCCAGAATTCCTAGGCTTGCCGTAGCCGCAGACAGGAACATATTCTGAATAAACTGGATCTGTGTTGCCAGAGAAACCGCAGACATATAGTTCTGATCCATGCCGCCCAGCATAAACGCATCCGCCACTGCAACCAGCGCCAGCATCAGGTTCTGCAAAACAATGGGAAGCATCAACCCCCACAGCTTCTCATAAAATGCATTGTTAAATTTTCTTTTGTTCACTTGCTCTCTCCATTTCCCTTTCTTTCACTCTGAATCACAAAGCAGGCTCTGCCTTTTCTCTTGGCCTCGTACAATACGCTTACTTTATTTTACCCAATCAATACCTTTTTTCCCTGAAAAGCAAAACCATACCTCCGTATTCGCTCCGGTGCGATTCCCCTTGCTTCCAGTTCACGGGCATATTGTTTTTCTTCAATCTGCTTCTTGGCAGCAGAAACTGTTTCTTCTAATGACTGCTCTCCTTCCTCCAACACCTTAAACTCCAGAATAAAAGCCAGATCGTTCTGATTCTCAGGTTCCAGCATAACATCATATCGTCCATAACCGCTTTCCTGATTGGATGAAATGCAATATCTTCCCATTAGTTCAACGATCAATCCCAGCACAAATCCGTGATAAAAACGTTCTGGCCTGTCATTCTTTGGTAAAACCTTATTTTTGGAGCTTCCAACATCAAAAAAACTAAATGTAGTCATTGAAATAGCATTCATATAACGGTTCATTTCTTTTATATCTGCACGCAATAACGCACGGACAAATTCATTGTAAGGGACATCTTCATCGGAAAACCAGTCTCTTATCA
>CAVJRB010000050.1:0-3139 GCA_963651655.1 bacterium
GGCTTGGGGAAGGTGAAAAGTGGAGGAGTTTATTTACTGGAATAGCTGCCTGGCATTTTCCAGATTTTCTTTGCCGTTTATTTTCAGGAGGACACTTGTAATAGATTGATTCATTCCGCTGGACTGGCACAGGGCTTGGGCCTGGGAAAGGGGAATGTAGATTTCGGTATCCTGGTTTTCCAGGACGGCGGCAACGCGGCAGGGAAGCCAGGTGGCAGAAGCGGAAAAGCTGGAAGGATTGTTTCCAGAATCATTAGCCGCATTGGAAGCAGCCTTGCCTGTCGCAGAAGAAACGGTGGTGTAGGAAGTCGTGGCTGTATGGCTGTCAGATGCAATGGCAGTATCCAAGGAGTAGGTGATGGAGAGCTCCTCTCCCATTTGCAGGTATTTTTGCTGCTGCTTTTGGGAAATCTGGTGGCCGTTGGAGTCTTTCATATCGGCCAGAGAATTTTTGCCAAGAAGCAAAAGGGGCACGGTTCCCAGGGAATCTTCGTCCGGACTTTGGACAAAGGCACTTAGGTCAATTCCGTAAAAAGAGGTGGTTTCTGTGTAATCTTCTATTTTTACGGTTACTGGAATTTCCACAACTGGGTAAACTGCCTGGAGACCTGTAATCTTTGACGCGCTTTTCAGAAAGTCGGTATCGTAGGTGAGATCGCCAAGGGACACCAGTGCAGTATAGGTTCTTCTCTCCTCCTGCATGCCCAGGAAAAGCCGGATAAGCAGGAAAAAGATCAGAGCGCACAGGGCGGCGAGAAAACAGGTGAAGCTGTCGGCTTTTTTCTTTTTCAATGGGATGCCGCCTTTCTGGCTTCTTCCAGGAGTACGCTTTTGCGGCGAAGGCTTACCAGGAGAAGCAAAATGATGCAGATCAGGAAAAGGGCGCCTACAGCAAGGATAGAATACCACCAGCTGTTGGTTTCGGTCTGGTCCTCTTCCACTTTCAGGGACTGGATCTGGGATTCCTTGAGTTCGGTCAGGAAGTCAGAGGCGGTCTCGTAGGAATTTCCGGAGGAATCCTCGTAGGTGAGGATGAAACGGCCGGAGATTTGACCTGGAGATTTATCATCTAATCCCTTTACATAGATTTTCATACTGCCCTCTGCCGCAGTGCCAGGCTCAATATTTCCGAGAAATACCGTTCCGCTGGGGCTTAGGCCATTGGCTTCCAGGCGGACTTTGGCGTTGTAGAGCTTGTCTCTGCCAAGGTTCATGGCTTTTACCGGGACTTCGATGGTGTCCATGGTGTAGACGATGGAGGGAATGTCGGAAGCTTCCAGCTCGGCGCGTAGCTGCTGCGAAATATTGAAGGTGAGGGTTTCTGTGCCAGTAGCTGCGGTTGCCTTGGAGACCTCGTATTCCAGGGCAAAAGTAACAGTGACTTGTCCTGGGACGGTATCTTCCGCTATGGTCATCAGCGACTTGAGGGTGATGGCTTCCCCGGGAGTTAGTCTTTGTACATAGAAAGAATTTTTTGCAAATTCGATTCCCTTTGTTTCTGTAGAAAGGGAAATCTTCAGGCCGAATACGTTCTGGCTGCGGCTTTTGTTGCGGAAGACTACAGACATTTCCTGGGTGGTTCCGGCTTTCAGGGACTGACCGGAAAGGTTGCTGTCTTCTAAGAGAAGCTGGGGTTTATGGAGAATGACTTCACCGGAGGATGCGCTGCCGGAACTGCTGCCCGTGTATCCTCCAGAGCCGCTGTCTGTATATCCGTCTCCTGATATGGTTCCGCTGTCTGCACCTGGATCCGTTATGGCAGAGCCGTTTCCATTTAAGTCATCTGAAGAATTTCCATTTTCGATGATGACATGGATGGTTTTATCCTTGGAAGAACTGCTGGTGTCATCGCCTGAGAAAAATCCGTCCAGGTCAGAGGAGGTGTCATCAGAGTCCGGTGACTGGCTATCTGAACCAGAAGAGCTATCGGAGCCGGGCGCCAGGTTATCTGTGGAGTTAAAGTTATGGTTGCTGAAATCATCGCCGCTGGAATTATTGCTGGAATTTTCATTGTCCAAAGAATTAGGTGAGATAGTTTCTTTAGATTCTGCATGAAAATCGTCAGCTGAACTTATTTTTGCAGTGGTTGGTTGTTCCATTTCTTCCGAAAATGTACTATTCCCATCGAGTACAGATGCTGCGGCGGGAACTGGCAGTAAAAAGACAACAAGGAAAAGATAAGCAGCGCTCCAAAAACGCCTGTATGATTTTTTATGAATGCTATTATTTTTGCTGTAAGTTTGTAATTGACAGTTCCTCATATCCAATTTGTCCTTTCCTTATCATTATTCGTGGATTCCGCAAGCTGCTTTTGGTAAATAAAATTCACAGAAAAATCGAAAAATGCAGTGCGCAATTATGCAAATCATATTTCCTGTGCGGTGCGAAGTGTATCATTGGGAAGGTACAAAGCTTACCGTTCTCTTAAAATTCCGCCGTCCATCTCATAAACGTGGTCGCACAGGATGCGGATATCTTCCTCATTGTGGCTGGCAAGGAGGATGGTTTTTCCGGCGGCTTTTAGTTCCAGAAGCAGTTCCCGGATTTCTGCTACGCCGTGTTTGTCCAACCCGTTGAAGGGCTCGTCCAGGATGAGAAAACGGGGATCTTCCATAATGGCCTGGGCAATTCCAAGGCGCTGGCGCATGCCAAGGGAGTATTTTCCTACAGGCTTTTTCATGTCCGGGTTAAGGCCTACCTTATGAAGAACCAGGCGGATGTCAGCTTTTGTGATCTGCCCTCTCATATCTGCTAGAATTTCCAGATTTTTGGATCCTGTGTACTGGGTAAGAAAGCCGGGAGTCTCGATGATTACCCCGAGGCTTTCCGGGAAATCTACGTCCCTGCCGATTTGTTTTCCGAACACATGGATAGTTCCTGTGGTGGTGGGGAGGAAACCGCAGATGCACTTCATGAGCACGGTTTTGCCGGAACCGTTGTTTCCCACAATGCCGTAAACCTGTCCGTAGTTCAAAGTAAGATTGACTTCTTTCAGAACCAGATCTTCACCGAAACGTTTGGTTACCTGGCGGATTTGTACGCAAGTGGCTTTCGGCTTGCTTGCCTCACGAATCTGTACACAGGCGGCTTCGTGGGTGTCTGCCAGGTGAATCTGTATGTTAGCGGATTCTGGTTTGCT
>CAVJRB010000051.1:0-604 GCA_963651655.1 bacterium
GGCGCACAGTGCGTGGAACTGCGAAAAAAGGAAGACCTGGAAAGCGGCTTTGACGGACTGGTACTTCCAGGCGGGGAAAGCACAGTACAGGGAAAGCTTCTTCGTGAACTGGACATGTTCCAGTCTCTGAAAGAAAAAATAGAAGCCGGAATGCCGGTGCTTGCCACCTGCGCAGGACTGATCCTTCTGGCAGACCATCTTTCCAATGATGAGCATGTCTATTTCGGAACCATGCCGGTGACAGTGAAGCGAAATGCTTACGGCAGACAGCTTGGCAGTTTCCATACTGTCCAGAAGATGAAAGGAATGGGAGAGGTTCCCATGACCTTTATCCGTGCCCCTTACATTGAGAAATGCGGGGAGGGAGCCGAAGTGCTGGCAGAAGTAGACGGAAATATTGTGGCAGTAAAATACAAAGAGCAGTACGGTCTGGCCTTTCACCCGGAACTGGACGAGGACGACACCATTCACAGTGCTTTTCTTGAAAGTGTCAGAAGATATTCAGAATATAGAAATTAAGCAGATTTTAAAACCTGCCGAAAATATCTAGTTATAGACAAAACCTATAGCTAGATATTTTTTTTACATATTGGACAGATAATCC
>CAVJRB010000051.1:614-2153 GCA_963651655.1 bacterium
GTATGTTACTATGCATTCATCAACAAAAACAAAGCAGCAACAAAGAAAAAAGCAAAAATCAATAACAAAAACAACATTAAATAAAAAATTTCACTGGCAAGCTTATTTGCTAAGAAGAAAAGATACGGAGGAAAAGAAAATGGCAGATATTAAAGATTCCAAAAATTGGGGATTTGAGACAAAACAGTTACACATCGGACAGGAGCAGGCAGACCCGGTAACAGACGCAAGAGCCGTTCCGATCTACGCATCCACATCCTATGTATTCCATAACTCACAGCATGCAGCAGACCGTTTCGGACTTCGTGATGCAGGAAATATTTACGGAAGACTTACCAACCCCACAGAGGACGTTTTCGAGCAGAGAATCGCAGCTCTTGAAGGCGGCGTTGCAGCACTGGCAGTTGCTTCCGGTGCAGCAGCAATCGACTATACATTCCAGGCACTTGCAAAAACAGGTGAGCACATTGTAGCTTCCAAGACCATCTACGGCGGAACTTACAACCTTCTGGCACATACCCTTCCACAGACAAACGGCGTTACCGCAACATTTGTAGATCCGGAAGTAGAAGGTTCCTTTGAGGCTGCAATCCAGGAGAACACAAAAGCAATCTTCATTGAAACACTTGGAAACCCGAACTCCAACCTGATCGATATCGAGGAAGTTGCAAAGGTTGCGCACAAACACAACATCCCGCTTGTAGTTGACTCTACATTTGCAACACCTTATCTGGTTCGCCCAATCGAGTATGGCGCTGACATCGTAGTTCATTCCGCAACCAAATTTATCGGCGGACATGGTACTGCAATTGGCGGTGTCATCGTAGACAGCGGAAACTTTGACTGGAAAGCATCCGGCAAATTCCCGTGGATCTCTGAGCCAAACCCAAGCTATCACGGAATTTCCTTCGCAGAGGCAACTGCTCCGGCAGCATTTGTAACCTACATCCGTGCGATCATCCTTCGTGATACAGGTGCAACACTTTCTCCGTTCCATGCATTTATGTTCTTACAGGGACTGGAAACTCTGTCCTTAAGAGTTGAGCGTCACGTAAGCAACGCACTGAAGATCGTAGATTACCTGTCCAAACATCCGCAGGTTGAGGCTGTACATCATCCGTCACTGGAGAGCGAGCCAAGCCACTATCTGTACAAGAAATACCTTCCAAACGGCGGCGGTTCCATCTTCACATTTGAAATCAAGGGAGACGCTAAGACCGCACAGAAATTCATTGACAACCTTGCAATCTTCTCACTGCTTGCAAACGTTGCAGATGTAAAATCTCTTGTGATCCATCCTGCAACTACCACACACAGCCAGTGCACAGAGGAAGAGCTTCTTGACCAGGGAATCAAACCAAACACAATCCGTCTTTCCATTGGTATTGAGAAAGTAGAGGACCTGATCGCAGCTCTGGATGCAGCATTCGAGGCAGTAAAATAAGACAGACCATTATTTGTCAGAAATCATTTTTCCAGGATATGATGTTAGGGTCAAAACCATAAATAACTTTGCCCCTATTTCTATAGCATCTTGAA
>CAVJRB010000052.1:0-5374 GCA_963651655.1 bacterium
TCCCACAAATTGTGACGCACATCTTGCAGAAAGCCTTTTTCAAACACGCTCTAGAGGAGTTTTGGACGGAAAGGATAAAGAAATGAATAAAGTAATCGAAGAAAGAACCAAGCGTACACAGTGGTACCGCGATGCCCGTTTCGGCATGTTTATCCACTGGGGGCTGTATGCAATCCCGGCCCGGGGCGAGTGGGTGCGCAGTGTGGAGCAGATTCCACACGAGGAGTACTGCCCATTGACAGAAGAATTTACAGCAGAGAACTATAATCCAAGAGAATGGGCTCGTCTGGCAAAGAAGGCCGGCATGAAGTACGCTGTACTTACCGCCAAGCATCATGACGGTTTCTGCCTGTTTGATACCAAGCTGACAGATTACAATTCCATGAACGCGGCTTGCCACAAAGACCTGGTAAAAGAATTTCTGGAAGCTTTCCGTGCAGAAGGAATCAAGGTAGGCCTGTATTTTTCCATTATTGACTGGCGTCACCCGGATTTCCCGCACTATGGCGACATGCATCATCCAATGCGCAATCACCCGGAGTGCTCCAACGAGAACCGCAATTTTGACCGTTATCTGGATTTTATGTTCGGACAGATCAAAGAGCTTCTCACCAATTACGGAAAGCTGGATCTGATGTGGTTCGATTTTTCCTATGGGGATATGAAATGTGATAAATGGAAAGCACAGGAGCTGATTTCCATGGTGCGTTCCATTCAGCCGTGGCTGATCATTGATAATCGTCTGGAAGGAAGTGCAGAGGATTCCGGTTCTATTCTTACAGCCAATCCAACGGAATATTCCGGAGATTTCGCCTCCCCGGAGCAGATGATCCCGCCGGCAGGAATCCGCAATGAGTTAGGTGATCCGGTACCGTGGGAAGCGTGCCTGACCCTGAACAACAACTGGGGTTATGCATCCAGCGACCACCATTATAAATCAGCGGAGATGGTCATTCATATGCTGGTTGAGTGCGTCAGCAAAGGCGGCAATCTTCTTCTGAACGTAGGCCCGGATGCCAAAGGCCGCATTCCAAAGGAATCCGTGAAGATTTTGGAAGAAGTGGGCGAGTGGATGGACGAGAACTCCAGGAGTATTTACGGCTGCGGCTATGCCGGAATCGACAAGCCGGAATGGGGCCGCTACACCCGTAACGGCAGCAAGATCTATGCTCACGTTATGGAAGCCCAGGCAGGAGCCATTCCCCTCACCGGAATCCACGGAAAGATCAAAAGGCTCCGCCGCGTCAGCGACAATTCCGAAGTCCGCCTGACCAACTACTGGAACCTGAAAGAATACTCCCAGAACCAGTTCTTCTTCCTCAACGCAGACACCTGCGACAGCTACCCACTGCCAGATAAGCGGGATACGGTTGTGGAGGTGACATTAGAAGAGACAGAAAAATAAGAAAAACCCACGGATTCAACCACTGGTAGAGTGACGAATTGCCTGTTTTGTGGCATAATCAAGATAACAAAACAGGCAGCCTGGCAGGTTTTACCTGGCTGCTGAAGGGGAATGGTTCCCCTCAAGGAGGAAACCCATGACAGACATAACCAAAAATGAAATAGGAACATTCATCGCCGCATGCCGCAAAGAGAAAAAACTAACCCAGAAACAGCTTGGCGAAAAATTAAATGTAACGGACCGCGCCGTTTCCAAGTGGGAGACGGGCCGCTCCTTTCCAGACGTGAGCCTTATGGAGCCTCTCTGCAAAGAACTGGACATTTCCGTCAGCGAGCTTCTGGCAGGGAAGTGTTTAGAACCGGAGCAGTACCAGAAAGAGACGGAGAAAATGCTCATGGACTCTGTCAGCGTCGGACAGCTTATGGGACTGCAGGTGGTGCTGTATATCCTTAACCTGGCAATATTTGTCCTGGTAGATTTTCCCTTCATCGTTAGAAAAATCAGCGGACTTCCCCTGATTAACTATATCAGCATTACCTGCTGGATCCTGGCCTTGGTCCTGATCTTCTGCCTGAGCTATCTGGACAAAAAATTGCCGGCAAGGAAATTCCGCACTTCTAATGTAATGCTGGAACGGATCATCGGTGCCGCGACGTTTCTGGTAATTATGGCCGTCAATTTTGTGGTCAGCGGTGGTCTGTCTTACATAAAAGACATGAATTTTGGTGAAAAAATTTATGGAGTGGTTATTTTTGCCGTTGGTCTTGCTGTTGTGGTGGGAATTCGAGGGATTGTAGCGCAGATACGCAAAGAAGAGTGGGAGATGGAGCAGGAAGAAAATGCTTCCAGAAAAGAATAAATCCATTGTCCGAATTTTCTAAACAAAAAAACTGCCCCGCAGAGTCGATTTACCTGAGAAAAATCGATTCTGCGAGGGCAGTCCTTTTTTATTTTGCTTCTAATTCCAGAACCAGCACCTGATATCCATGAAGCTTAATCTTATTTCCATCCAGAACAACATCTGGATAATTGTTGATCAGCACTTTCCTGCATGCGCCTGGAAGCTCAATTTCCTGCTCTGCCCACTGATAATTTCCAACTACCAGAAGCGTCTTATCCCCTTTACGGTAGTAAGCCATCAGATTGTGGCGCTCCTCCATAAATGGCTCCAAAGCACCGTACACAACTGTCTCCTTATATTCCGGATCCTTGCGAAGGGCAATCAGCTTCTTGTAGAAATTCAGTACAGAATCCGGATCCTGCGCCTCTTTTTCCACATTGATAGCAGTATAGTTGGGATTCACCCGAAGCCAGGGAGTGCCAGTGGTAAATCCAGCGTTTTTTCCATCTGACCACTGCATCGGTGTCCGCGCATTATCCCTGCTGCGCCGTGCAACGGCCTTCAAAGCCGCTTCCGGAGCAAGTCCCGCATCCAACGCAACCTTATACTCATCCAAAGTAGAAATATCATCCACCTCATCAATGGATTTAAACGGCACATTTTCCATACCAAGTTCCTGCCCCTGATAAATAAACGGCAGTCCCCGGAGCATAAAATTCAATGCCGCCAGCATTTTTTTGCTGGTATCACAGCAGTCTCCCTCTGGAATATAGTGGCTCACACCACGGGGCTCATCATGATTCTCAATAATATTGGAAACAAATCCGAAATCCCCCATTTTTGCCTGTGTCTCAAAACAGCAGCGCTTGTAATCATCCGGCGTGATGTCCTTATAGTCATACCAGCCCTTCTCGGATCCGCCGAAAATCGTCTCATTGAAATCAAACATAGAAGAGAAATATCCGTTATTTCCAATAAAATCCGGAAGCTCCTCATCCTTTGCGTTGAAAACCTCACCTACGGAAAAAGCATCATGGGGCTTGAAGGTACGGTCCCGCATTTCACCAAGAAATTCCCCGATACCAGTAGCTTCCTCCAGCATTTTTCCAATATAGCAAAGTCCATCCTCACGGTCCGGCTCATAATCGTGCATGGGAAGCGCTTTCTTAATATTAATGATGGCGTCAATCCGGAAGCCGCCCAGGCCCTTGTCCAGCCACCAGTTGATGTTCTTGTAAACCTCTTCCCGAAGCTCCGGATTTTCCCAGTTCAGATCCGGCTGCTTCTTATGGAAAACGTGGAGATACTGCTTGTTGGTTCCCGGAAGATCCGCCCACACAGGGCCGCCGAAGTAGGAGCGCCAGTTGGTAGGCAGTTTTCCCTCTTCCTTATCTCTTAAATAAAAGAAGTTTCCATATTTTCCATCCGGATCCTGGCAGGCCTTCTTAAACCACTCGTGCTCGTCGGAGCAGTGGTTCACAACCAGGTCCATCAGAATGTACATGCCGCGCTTCTTAGCCTCCGCAATCAGCCGGTCCATATCCTCCATGGTGCCAAAGCGGGGATCAATGTCATAATAATCGGAAATATCGTAACCCTGGTCTGCCAGCGGAGAGCGGTAACACGGGGAAAGCCAGATGATATCTACGCCCAGATCCTTCAGGTAATCCAGCTTCTCGATAATTCCCGGCAGATCGCCGATTCCGTCACCGTTTGTGTCATAAAAGCTTTTCGGGTAAATCTGATAGGCAACTTTATCCTGCCACCATTTTCGTTCCATTTATATATCCTCCTGTAAAAAAAGTATGTTTCACGTTTTGTGTTATGAGTACATTATACATACATATATTGGAAAAAACTCCCCTTAATATGATGAAAAAATACGAAATTTTGACTTTCTAAAGCGGGGCGTTTCATAAATGCAATTTGAGGAGGGCAGCAGAATAGCACTATACATTCATATGCGCCGGGGACTGGCTGCGTTTTCGGTACTGCAGCGGCGTAGTACCCGTGTATCTGCGGAACTCCCGGAGAAAATTTCCCATATTATTATATCCGCAGTCCAGGCAGACCTCCGTAACCGGAAGAGTGCTGTCCCTCAAAAGCCGCACCGCCTGGCGGATTCGGTATTCATTAAGATATTCCACTGGCGACAGCCCGATGGCTTTTTTGAAAAAACGGCAGAAGTACTGCTCGTTAAGTCCGATCAGGGAAGCCAGATCCCGGATATATATTTTCTCCTGGTAATGCTCCCGGATGTAGGTAATCGCCGTCTTGATGGTTTCAACTCTGTGGTCATCCGTCCTCTCTGTCTGGGAAAAAAGCTGGTGTCTGGTCATAAGCGCGAAAAACTGCAGAAGGGACGCCTTGATCGTCAGCTGGTCTGCAAGCTCTACAGATACCGTTCCGGAGGCCCGCAGGGAAGTAAGATGAAAATGCTCCGTTTCCGTGGTAAGGGTCTCTGGCGAGGAACACCTGGAGAAAGCCTCTGTAATATTCAGAAAGATTGTCCGCAGCTGGGAAAAAGCCGGATGCTCTTTTTCAATGCATCTTGGAAAATGCAGCTGTCCATTCTGCAGTGGCTGGATGAGCTGGGACTGGACCGTATCATAAAATGGAGAGCATAACAGCTCCGGATGAAAGACTATGGCATATTCCTGCACAAGCTCTGCGGAAGCCGCCCGGACGCTGTGCAGTTCGCCAGGGTTAATAAAATAGAAGCATTCCGACCGGATATCAAAAGCTTCCATATTAATTTCCATCCTGAAATTTCCGCCTGGAAAATACAGGATTTCAATTTCCTTATGCCAGTGGTGCTTTACCATGAAACCATGGCCGCTCATCTGGGTCTGATAAAAAGCGCAGGGAAAAGACTGGGTTCCGTGTGGGCTGGCTTCTTTCAATTCTGGGGATTGTGGATGGTACATAATTGCCTCCATAAAAATACTTTCTTATAATGTATTACAGCACTGTTTCAGATGCAAGATAATAGTAAACAAAAATATGTAATTTTTTGTAAAAAGTGCTTGACTTCTCCTTGCGGCAGTGGTATATTAAACAAGCTGTCGCAAGGAATTGCTTCTGAAATACTGAAAAAGAAATCAGTTTTCAGAAAATTTAAATTAACT
>CAVJRB010000053.1:0-1321 GCA_963651655.1 bacterium
ATATGGGGTGACACCCTGGATGTTATCGTACAGAGTACGGAATTCCTGGCATACTTCCTTGATATACTGGACAAAATCCGGAAACTCCAGAGCCAGCTTTAAGTATCCGCCATATCCGATTCTCTGGATGGGGCTTCGCAGGATGGCACGCCTTGCCGTTACCCAGTTCACCTTCGCTTCTTTCACAGGATCCCCGCCCTCATGGAAGGTGTCCGGGAAAAAGTAGGGAAGGAAACGGCCTTCTGTGTATTTTACATTTTTGATGTCGCTGAACAGACGTAAGGTGGCGCCGTTTCCAACACTTCCCACTACCGCGTCCAGTCCGATGGATGCAAATTCCTCCATGAAAGGTTCCATGCCGATCCAGTGATCGCCCATAAACATCATAGCTTCCTTGCCGTATTCGTGGATAATGTCTACCATCTCTTTGGCAAGCTTCGCCACTTCCCTTCTCTGGAACGCCTGAAAATCCTTGAATTCCTTAGACGGAATGCGGTAGGTATTGTTCATGTAGCCCTGGTCGATGATGTATTCCGGGCGGAAGGGATAGCCCACTTCCTTCTCAAACTGCTCCAGCACGTAAGGGCTGACAGACGCGGAATAGCCGAACCAGTCCACATATTTTTCCCGTGCCAGCTCATCGAAGATCAGGGTGAACTGATGGAAAAAGGTGGTGAAGCGAACCACATTGACATAAGGGTGGCTGTCCAGGAAACGGCGGAGACGCTCCAGGGAATGGGCTCTTGTCTTTGGCTGGCGCACATCAAAGGTGATCTGGGGCTCTACGTCCTTCCAGTCGTTTACCACTGCGTTGTACATATGTACCGGGTCCCACATAATGTATGCCAGGAAGCTTACAGTGTACTCATGGAAAAGCTTGGCCGGGGCAATCACTACATTTCCGGTCTCTTCGTTGTAGGACCAGCCGGTTACCGGCACCACTTCCCCTGTGGTTCGGTCGATGACTTCCCACCATCTTGTAATGTCGTCACGGGTGTTGACCTTCAGCATATCCGGGTAAAGGTGGTCCATCAGGTGAATTTCCAGTGTCTCGGAAACTGCGGTGTGGAAGGAGCTCATAATGTACATCTGCTGGATCTCGTCCGGGTTGGCTTTTGCCCAGGCGTTGTCTTTTCTTGTTGTGTAGTAGGTGGCGTAGATCTTGGCTCCGGTGTCCTTCAGTTCCTGGGGAAATTCGGTTCCGTCGCAGTCACGGATGGCGTCTGCTCCCCACTCATCCATAATATCCAGTGTCTCTTTTACCACATCCAGGTCTGTTGGTATGGTAACACGTCCTTTTTTTGCTTCCATTTTCGGTACC
>CAVJRB010000053.1:1331-2177 GCA_963651655.1 bacterium
CTTTCACAGCTGCGCAATCGTCAGTCAGTCTATACTCTTAGAATAAGAGTTTCGCCGGCAGATTTCAACGGAGGTCTTGCTTTGCTTTTTAGAAATCTTGCGGTCTTTTTTGTTCTGTGATATGATGAATCCAATTACGATCATACTGCCCGCGCAGAACATATTTATTCACGAAAAAAGTCAGGAGGCACTGCTATGAGTACACGCTCTTTTTCCTTCGATTTTGAAAATCCCCTTGCCCAGGAGGCGGTTCTTGTGAACGCTTCCCTTTCCCGGTATGAAAATGACTGGCCCAGCATTCCCCACACCCATGCCTTTACAGAATTGTTCTATGTGCTGGAAGGAAGCGGGGAATTTGTGATCGAGGACGAAACCTTCACCATCTCCAAAGATGACCTGATCATTGTGAATCCCCACATCCAGCACACGGAAACTTCCAGAAACGCAGCGCCCCTTTCCTATTTCACAGTAGGCGTGGACGGGATCAGCTTCTCTTTTCACGATCAGAAAGAATTCCAGATTTTTAACTGCCGGAAGAAAAAGACGGACCTGCAGTTTTATTTCCACTCCCTTTTCACAGAGCTGGACCAGAAAAATCCAGGCTATGAGGAAATCTGCCGCCATACCCTGGCCATTCTCATTATGCAGCTGCGGCGGATTACCGTATCCGGATTCCAGCTGGTTCCCTCCCTTCACCCAAGCAGGGAGTGCGCCCAGGTCAAGCGCTATCTGGACGCCAGCTACAGCCAGGAGATTACCCTGGACACCCTGGCGAAGCTGACCCATCTGAACAAATATTACCTCAGCCACGAATTCACCAGGTATTACGGAATCTCACCTATTAAC
>CAVJRB010000054.1:0-3237 GCA_963651655.1 bacterium
GACATGGAAAGGGCTTCCTCCTGGTCGTGAGTGACATAGATGAAAGTGATTCCAACTTCCTGCTGGATTTTTTTCAGCTCGATCTGCATCTGCTTGCGGATCTTGGCATCCAGTGCGCCAAGAGGCTCGTCAAGAAGCAGGATCTTTGGCTCATTTACAAGGGCCCGGGCAATGGCAACTCGCTGCTGCTGTCCGCCAGAAAGCAGGGTAACGTCTCTTTTCTCAAAGCCTTCCAGACCTACCATTTTCAGCATTTTGCTTACCTTCTGGCTGATGACGGTCTTGTCCATCTTTTTCAGGTTCAGGCCAAATGCAATGTTATCCGCCACATTCAGATGGGGAAAAAGGGCGTATTTCTGGAAAACGGTATTGACCTCTCTTTTATAAGGAGGGAGCTTAGAAATCTCAATGCCGTTAAACAGTACTTCACCGCCGCTTGGCTCCTCAAAGCCGGCAATGATTCGAAGGGTAGTGGTTTTTCCGCAGCCACTTGGTCCCAGAAGGGTGAGAAACTCGTTCTCATAGATGTCCAGATTGATTCCGCGAAGGACCTGCTGGTCATCAAAGTTTTTTGTGAGGTTTTTCAACTCAATGAGTTTATTCATTTGTAGACTCCTTTCCGGTCACTGTCTGCATGATGCCCAGCAACCCTTTCCAATCCCTGGAATGTGTCTGATTTCGCCTTGGTTCCATTGACACAGACCAGTAAAAAATATTCTTTTATTTATTTTATATTCGGAATCCGCAGATCTACTTCACTCTCCTGCGAAGCCTTTTCACAAGGGAGTATAGAAGCAGAATTCCTGCCGTAAAAGCCAGCATAATGGTACACAGCGCATTGATCTCCGGGGTTACGCCGGTTTTGATCTGGGTGTATACCTTAATGGGCAAAGTGGACAGCCTTGGTCCGTTGACAAAAATACTGATTACCACATCATCCATGGACATGGCAAAAGCAAGCAGGGAGCCGGATGCCACAGCAGGCATGATCAGGGGCAGTGTAATGTCCCAGAAGGCTCTCAGGGAAGTAGCCCCAAGATCCCGGGCAGCCTCCTCAAGGGAGGGATCCATGCCCACCAGTCTCGCTTTTACTTCCATTAAAATATAGGGAATGCAAAATACCGTATGCCCGATCAGCAGGGTCAGCATTCCAAAGGGCAGATTCAGCATATAGAAAAATGCCATCAGCACCATGCCCAGAATAATTTCCGGTATCATAAGGGGCAAAATGGAGATGTACTCCAGGGCTCCTTTTGTTTTCCAGTGGATCCGTGACAGACCTACCGCGCCCAAAGTCCCGATTACTGCGGAAACTGCGCAGCTGGCCACGCCAAGAATCAGGCTGTTTACAAGGGCTTCCATCATGGCACTGTCCGCAAACAGCTTTTCATACCACTGCAGGGAAAATCCGGTAAGCCGTACCGGCAATTTGGATTCATTAAAGGAAAAAATGATTACTACCGCTACAGGGAGATACATCAGGAAAAAGATGATGCCAAGATATATCTTCTCAAAGCGGGTGCTTCTTTTCATGCCAGCGCCTGCGCTCTTTTTCTTTTTAAGCTTCTTCATCCTAATCCCTCCACTTCTTTGGCATTTGTGACCTTGCGGTACAGCAGGATCATCAAAGTGGTAAGGATCATCATGATCACCGCCAGGGCTGCCGCAAATGGCCAGTTGTTTCCCCTGGTCATCTGGTCCTGGATCAGGCTTCCTACCAGCACCACCTTATTTCCTCCCAGAATATCTGCGATGAAAAACAGTCCCATGGACGGAATAAAGGTAAGGATCACGCCGGATAAAAGCCCCGGCAAAGTCAGCTTAAAGCTTACAGTCCAGAAAGCCTTCGCCTTACTGGCACCAAGATCCCGGGCGGCTTCCACCAGGGACCAGTCCAGCTTTTCTGCGCTGGAATACACGGACAGGATCATAAACGGCAAAAGCACATAGATCATACCGATCACAATTGCGGGATAACTGTACATAATTTTCAGCGGCTTCTCAATCAGGCCTAACTTCTTCAGCACAAAGTTCAGAAGGCCTTTTTTCTGAAGGATGATGATCCAGCCGTAAAGACGGATCAGGGAATTCACCCAAAACGGCAGCATCAGAAAAAGCATGGCTTTCTTTTTGCCGCCCGCCGGAAGCTTCGCCATAAAATAGCCGAAGGGATAACCGATCGGCGCAATGAATATGGTGCTTGTAAACGCAAGCTGAAAGGACTGGACAAATGTGTTCAGGTACACAGGCTCCAGAATCTTCCGGTAATTGTCCAGTGTAAAAATCCACTGCACGCCGTGAACTTCTCCGGGAGTGGCAAAGCTTAAGGCCACCATATAGAGAAGTGGACAGGCTACAAAAATCAGGGTGAAAATATATAGCGGAAGGATCATCCAGATAGTAGCCCGGGAATGTTTTTTTGTGCCGGAAGAGGATGATTTCTTTCCATTTTTTGATAATGCTGGCTTGGTAGATGCGTTTTGGGTTCCTGCCGGAAATGAACTCCGGCGGTTTTCGCCCATCAGTTTGTACCTCCTGATACAAGGTCTACCAAAACCGCATCTTTGGGATCAAAGTGCCAGCTGATCTGCTGCCCCGGCTGAATATTTGCATTCATGCCGAAGCGGCTGGCCGTGACTTCATCACCATCTGGCAGGGTAAGCAGAACCCGAAGCTGGCCTGCGGCGAAATTCTTCTCCTTCACAGTGGCATGAAGAGAATCACATTTGAACACAGCATCTTTCCAGCCCTTATCCTGATTGGGTTTCGTCGGATTTGTTTGAGCTTCTGTCATATCTTCCAGAACAATATTTTCGCTTCGAAGGGCAAAGGTAACAGTTTCCCCTATATTTACGTTTTCCTCTGTATAAATGGAAGCAAATTCGTCTCCCAGCTTTACCTTGATGTGGTGTTCCTTTTTCTCAGCCACTGTTCCCTTGAGGATATTGGCATTTCCTACGAAGGCTGCCACATAGCTGGTCTTCGGATGATTGTAAATCTCATCCGGTGTTCCGATCTGCTCGAAACATCCCTGGTTCATGACCACGATCCGGTCTGACATGTTGATGGCCTCTTCCTGGTCATGGGTAATATAGATGAAAGTAATTCCCAGCTTTTTCTGCAGGCGCTTCAGTTCCAGCTGCATGGCACGGCGAAGTTGCAGATCCAACGCTCCAAGAGGTTCATCCAGAAGCAGTACCCTGGGGTTATTGGCCAGCGCTCTTGCAATGGCTACCC
>CAVJRB010000055.1:0-1530 GCA_963651655.1 bacterium
ACACTACGCAATTCCTGCGCAGTCCGCCAGTGGGTTCATGTTATTTCGTTTCTTCAAAAATCTGGTCGAGGATCTTTGCGATGGCTTTCATATCAATGGGCTTCACAATATGTCCGTTCATGCCGCATTCGAATGCTTTTCTTCTGTCTTCATCGAAGGCATTTGCAGTCATTGCAACGATTGGAATGTTCGCCTTTCGGTTATTGGACAGGGTGCGGATTTCTCTTGTTGCCGTGTATCCATCCATTCTTGGCATCTGGATGTCCATCAGAACCAGATCGTATTTGTCCTCCGGAGCCTCATTGATGATATTAACAGCTTCGATGCCATCCCCGGCACAGTCAATCTGCATTTTGGTTTCCTCCAGAATTGCCAGTGCAAGTTCCCGATTCAGCTCATTATCCTCTACAAGAAGAACCCTCTTGCCGCTGTAATCATAGGAGCTTTCTGTATTTTCGGATTTCGGTTCTTCCATCTGAACAGGCCTTGTGAGCACGCTTCTAAGTTCTGACATGAAAATAGGCTTGGCAACAAAAGCAGTGGTTCCGGCTTCTCTTGCCTCTTTCTCAAAATCTGCCCAGTCGTATGCGTTCAGCACAATGATCGCCGCATTTTCTCCAATTACCCTGCGGATTCTTCGGATGGTTTCAATTCCATTCATATCCGGCATCAGATAATCTACAATATAAACCTTATATTCATCATTCAGCTCTGCGGCATCCTGTGCACGAAGAACAGCCTCCTTGCCTGTTACCGTCCATTCCGGACGCATCTCAATGCTTCTTAGCATCTTGCAGACACTGCGGCAGGTGTCAATATCATCGTCCACCACAAGCGCCCTGGCTCCCTGCAGTTCAGGAATGGGCTTATATTTGATCGGCTGGTTTGCAAGACGGACGGTAAGGGTAACCGTAAATTTGGAACCTTTTCCTTCCTCGCTCTCTACTTCTATGGTGCCGCCCATCATTTCCACAATATTTTTCGTGATTGCCATACCAAGACCGGTTCCCTGGATTCCGCTTACTGTGGAGGACTGCTCCCTTGCAAAGGTTTCAAACACATGGCCTACAAATTCCTGTGACATTCCAATGCCGGTATCCTTGATGGAAAACTCATAGGTAGTATATCCATTTGTCTGGCAGGGCTTTTCCACCAGATGAATGATAATATCGCCGCCAACAGGTGTAAACTTAATGGCATTTCCTACGATATTGATTAAAATCTGATTCAGGCGCAGCTTGTCTGTGATCACATCTTCATGCTGCACATCCTGGGTATCAATGTAAAGGTTTAACTGTTTCGCATTGATCAGGCCCTGGATCATGGTGCGCAGATCATGAAGAAGATCCGGCATATGTACCGGCTTCTCATCCAACTTTACACTTCCGCTTTCAATGCGGCTCATATCCAGAATATCATTAATGAGACTTAAAAGATGGGTACTGGATGTATTGATTTTTCCCAGATAATCCTGTACCAGTTCCCTGCTGTCGATGTGAGTCTGCGCAAGAGCCGTAAACCCGATAATGG
>CAVJRB010000055.1:1599-3155 GCA_963651655.1 bacterium
ATTCATAGGCGTACGGATATCGTGTGACATACTATTCAGGAACATAGTCTTTGCTTTATTGGCCTGCTGGGCTGCTGCCAGCGCAAGGGAAAGCTGATCCTGCTGGGCTCTTAGTTCCTCGTCTTTTTCCAGTTCTACCTCTAATGCGGCTTCTACTTTCTTTTCTTCCTCTTTTAGTTCCTGGTTTTTCTGTTCCAGTTTTTCCTGGGTGATAAGCAAATTTTGGCGGATTTCTATTTCGCCTACAAAAAATGCTACAAGCGCGGAAAAGGTCTGGGCATAGGTCTGAAGAGACAGGCCAAAGTTCATATATTCATAGGCAGTTGCCCCAGCCATCAGGATAAAATAGGACCATCCCAGAAACTTGAGATTTTTGCTGAATTTGTGATGGTACCTGATCAAAAGCCAGAGTACAACCAGCAGGACTGCGATCGGTGCAATGTGAGTCATCTGATAATACTTTGCTCTGCTGTATCCATTGCTGCTGTCGATGGAATAAAACCATCCAAAATGAATATTCAGGGTCAGCGCAGCGATGGCTATGGCTTCAAGAGCCCAGTAGGCTTTCAGGATGAGACCTGGTTTCTCATCGTCATCCCTGACCAGATTCCATATGAATACGGAAAAGACCAGAGACACAAGGTCATTGGATACAAACGTCACATAATTGCTGATTCTTGTTGCAGTTCCCCAGAATATCCCCGGAACTCCATCAAAGGCCCATGATACAGCATCACTGACAAGTCTGGTGACGCATGCTATCAAAAGTATTTTGGTTACTTTTTTCTTTTTCAATTCGTTCTTAAATAAGTACAATATGCCGCAAAATATCAAAGTCACCCATATTTCGCTCGCTGCAAGCTGTACACTTTGCATTTTTTGTCCCCCCTAAAAAGTTGTTTGTTTCTTCGCTTCTCTTTTTCCAATATTATTTTTTCGGTCTGTTTTCTAACCCCCTCGAATTCGAGGGGTTAAAATCCGGATTAATTTTCCCCATTTACTTTCCAATCAGTACTTTCTTTCCGCAAAACGCAAATCCGTAATGCCTGATCCGTTCTTTCGGAATCCCTCTTGCTAACAACTCGGTATCATACTGCTTCTCTTCAATCTGGTGAAGAGCATTCTTTACAGTCTGCTCCAGTGACTTTTCTTTGGCTGTATTCTGAACCTTGAACTCCATTACAATTGCATCCAGATTTTCCTTCAGTGGCTCCATCACTACATCATAACGTCCAAATCCACTTTCTCTGTTAGATGTAATTCTGTATTTTCCTGCCAGATCCACAATCAGACCAAGCACAAACCCATGATAAAAGCGCTCTGATTCCAGTTCTTCTGACGCCTTTTTTCCTGAGTCAAAGCTGCTGAATGACTGAAGTGCCACCTGATTCATAAACTGATTCATATAATCCAAATCGCCTGCAAGCAAGGCATCTTTAAAATTACCATACGCAGATTCATCTTCTGCAAACCAGTCTTCTATCATCTGCTCAAACATCAGCATCGTCTCATGATTGGTAATTTTCAGATAATACTGACGTTTTCCTGTCCTATTC
>CAVJRB010000056.1:0-1794 GCA_963651655.1 bacterium
CTTCCCTTCACACCTTCCGCCCGTCCGTGTGCAACCGTCTGGACCGAAACACCAGCGGGATCGTGGCAGCAGGCAAAACCCTTGCAGGACTGCAGGAGCTTTCCACTCTTTTCCACGACAGAAGCTTTCACAAATTTTACCGCTGTCTGGTAAAGGGCGTCATAAAAAACGAAAAATATATCAAAGGATATTTGCATAAAGACGAAAAATGTAATAAAGTAACAGTACAGGAAAACGAAACCCCTGGAGCACTTCCCATTGAGACCAGATACCGTCCCCTTGGGGATAACGGAAGCGTCACCCTTCTTGAGGTGGAGCTGATCACAGGACGGACCCATCAGATCAGGGTCCACCTTTCCGGAACCGGCCACCCTCTTGTGGGGGATTACAAGTACGGCTCCCGTGCCTTTAACGAGGAATACCGTAAGAAATATGGCCTGAAATCCCAGCTGCTCCACGCATACAGACTGGAGATCCCGGAAATTCCCGGGCGGCTTTCCTATCTGTCCGGCAGAGAATTCACAGCACCTTTGCCCCGGCAGTTTCAAAATATCCTGAAAGAGGAACACGTAGAGGAGAATAAATCATATGAAAATCTGGCATGAAGTATGGGACTATGTAAAAATGATCATCATTGTAGTGGCAGTGGTCCTGGTGGTCAACAATGTGGTACTGATCAACGCGAAAATTCCTTCTGAGTCCATGGAGAAAACCATTATGACCGGAGACCGTATTTTCGGTTTCCGTCTTGCTTACGGAATCAACCTGGATCTGTTCGGACATGAGATTTCCAAGAAGACCAAGGATCCGGAACGTTTTGACATTGTGATCTTCAAGTATCCGGATGACGAGAGCCAGCTTTTCATTAAGCGTGTGATCGGTCTTCCTGGAGAAACCGTTGAGATCAAGGACGGAAAAGTGTATATCGACGGATCTGAGACGCCTCTTGATGACTCCTTTATCCCGGAGAAAATGCGAGGCAGCTACGGGCCCTATACCGTTCCCGACAACTGCTATTTTATGCTGGGAGACAACCGGAACAACTCCAAGGATTCCCGTTTCTGGACCAACACCTTCGTGCGTTTCGATCAGATCGTGGGAAAAGCAATTGTAAGATATTATCCGTCTATCAAGCTTCTTGGCTACGAGGAGCCGTAACCATGGCCACATGGAACAGCCGAGGCCTCCGGGGTTCTACCCTGGAGGATCTGGTAAACAGAACCAACGAACAATACAGGGAAAAGGGACTTGCCCTTGTGCAGAAGATCCCGACCCCCATCACTCCGGTACGCATGGACAAGGAGAACCGGCACATCACCCTTGCCTACTTTGACCAGCGAAGTACCGTTGACTACATAGGTGCAGTACAGGGAATTCCTGTCTGCTTTGACGCAAAAGAATGCAGCGCCCAGACGTTTCCTCTGGCAAATATCCACCCCCATCAGGTGAAGTTTATGGAGGATTTTGAAAAACAGAACGGCGTGGCATTTTTTCTTATATTTTTCAGCCATTTAAATGAGTTTTATTATCTGACCTTCCGGGAGCTGATGGGCTTCTGGAAAAGGATGGAAGAGGGCGGGCGAAAGAGCTTCCGGAAGGAAGAGCTGACCGAAGAATTTTACCTGCCGAAAAAAGGCGGGGGGCTGGTGCCTTATCTGGAGGGGATTAAGCTGGATCTGGAGAGACGGTAATGCCAATAAAGCTACCGGGCGCGACCTGCCAGTAACGGGAAGAAACAATATCTTGACATTCTCACCTGATTCTACTATAATCAACATTGATTTTGTATTATCG
>CAVJRB010000056.1:1804-2172 GCA_963651655.1 bacterium
CGGGAACTGACAATCGATTTTCCCTGTTATCCACCACAAAAGAAAACAAAGAAGAACTGTGGCATCATCGCAGTTACAACTAAGAAACAACATGGAGGAATATGATATGCAGAGGATTTTTCATACGCCGGAAGGAGTACGGGACATTTACAGTCAGGAATGCAGCCGAAAGCGCAGGCTTCAGGAGAAGCTTCACCACGTATTCCATCAGTATGGATTTGAAGATATAGAGACTCCCACCTTTGAATATTTCGAAGTATTCAGCAAGGAAGTGGGAACCATTCCTTCCAGGGATCTTTATAAATTTTTTGACAGAGAGGGCAATACCCTGGTGCTTCGCCCGGACTTCACACCGTCCGTATCCAGAG
>CAVJRB010000057.1:0-25509 GCA_963651655.1 bacterium
CTGCATAAGCCTTATATAAAAGAGGTTCATCTTCCTCTCTTAGTTCGTGATTCTCCAGCAAATAGTAAAAGATTTCCTGACTGGAAAGGACTTCTTCTGCTTCGTATGCCATATGGGTCATTCCTCATTTCTTAAGATTCGGACAAGGATATTGGAACAGCGGATGCTCTTCCTCTCTCCACCTTCAGTCAACACATTATCAAAAATAACGGTATTTCCGTCTTCAATTCTGTATACTTCTATTTTTCTGATTTTCTGCTGCGCAAGTCTTTCCTCACAAAGCTGCAGAAGCATTTCATTAAGCTGAAAGTCTGCAGTCTGATCCTGGATAAACTCACTTCGCTCTTTTTTCAGCGCTTCCATATCAATCTCTTTATTGCGAATCAGCTCCACCATAATTTCCTTAAAAATTTCCACATTTGGGATGAACTGATCCAGCGGTTCCTGCCTGCTTTGTATTTCCAAAAGAGAAACTTCGCCTGTTTCAACGGCCTGTTCTATAAGAAATCCTAAGCTGTTTTCGTAACATTTCAGTTTTTCTTTTCGCTTTTTTTCCTGCTCTTTCTGGTATGCTTCCTCATCAAAATCCAGAATTTCTTCTGTATCTTCTTCCTCATTTCGCATACTGGGTTTTTGATATAGCAATGCCTTATTCAGGTTATAAATTTTCTCCGGCTCCCGGTTAAATAAAGGTCTCAGGAAATATTCCAGAGTTCCGAGAGCTGCTGGATTTTCCAAAACCTTATCGTAAAAATCGTTTCGGAAAGAAAATCTCTGAATAAGGGATACCTGAGACAATAGTTCCAGTTCTTTGGTATAAAGGGCCTTCAAGTCAAAATGACTGCTGAGGATCTTCTGATGTTCATCTATAGTACGGTTCAAATATCCTTCTATAATGCGAAGATTCTCCAGATTTTCCTCTTCTTTTTCTCCCAGACGGCGAACATTAATGTTTTCTTCTTCCAGATTTTTTACCCGGCTTCGAACTAATTCCCGGTATTTCTGAAATTTTTCTTTGGTGTCGCTTATGGTATCCAAATTTTCCAAAAGGATTTCTTCGTAATCCTTTACAAAATAATTCAATGCGTTTCTTCTGATTTTTCCCATAGCTTCCTGAATCTTCTGAAGCTGGATTCTCATCAGGTTAAATACATTTTTAATCTCATCCACAGCCTTGTCGTAGCTCTGTTTTTCCAGATGCATCTGAAAGATCATTTCGTGAATGGTAAGTTTCATATTATTTTCAATTTCAAGGGTGGAAAGTATAAGATTATATCCGTCATCGGTAAGATAATAGGACGTTCTGCGAACCTCCTGATCAAGATAAACAATACGGTTCGCCACATAACTGACATGCATAATATGATAAGCATTCTGCTCAAAATCGTAACCATCAAAATACATGGCACGGCCTTCATTGGACAGAATAACGTTAACAATAAAATCACCTAGCTTTCTGCAGTCCTCGTAGGTGATTTCCTTTTGCAGATATCTGGTATTAATGGTATCAATATACGCTCCAATATCATCCATGGTGCAGTTTTCTTCTTTCAGGGACTGCTCCATAATGTAAAGCATAACAGCAAAAATAAGGTTCAGCTGTTCATCAAATTTCGAAAAGCCAAACTGCTTCCAGGACATTTTCTGAGCACTGTTCTGAATAAGCACCGCATACAGGCCCACATTTTTCATTCGTCTGGGGAAATTTTTGAGGAATTCGTACTGCAAAGACTGCCTCCTTCAGCATTGGTAGATATGCTTCGTAATTTATTCTATAATTCGTTTTGTCTAAAAGTCTGCCCTGTTTAGAATTTCCTGCGGGATGTATCTGTCAGCTTGCAAGACTGCCTGCATTTTTTCCACAGTAGTTTTGCTGAAATATGAAAAGAAGACTGAAGTAATATTTCGGTTCTGGTGTTCTTTAGTCTCAGGCAAGTTTTCCGGACGATCTGCTTTTTTCAGCATTGCTTCATATGCAGGAATAAAGGGCTTAATTTCCCATCTGTCCTGAAACCTTTCTGCCAGATTCTCATATATTCCAATTCCCTCATAGTCCAGATCACCAAAGTAAAAAATCTTATTTCCAGAATCTGTCATATACGGTTCCGCACACAGATCAAAATCCTGGAAGGAACGAAGAATTCCTTTACCTGCCCCATAAATCAGTGTTCCCACTTCCATATTCAGAATTTCAGTATGTCCACCCAATAAATAGTTTCGCATACTGAAAAAGGGATCTTTATTTTCCAAAATCAAAAGATTCTGTGGGGTAGTTCTTATATGTGTGTAATATGCCAGTGGTTCTGTCGTTCGGTAAACATTCAGAAAATCGAAATCCAGTCCACATCGATTCAGTATTTTCTTCCCTTGTTCTCTGTCCAGAAATTTTTCTCGGTTCCAGATTTCAAAGCTTCTCTCATTTATTGATTCCGCAGTCTTTAACGCATCCTTGTGCTCTTTCAGATATTCATTCAGCATAAGCACCCATGGACGATCTAACTCGTAAATATCTGGATGAGCAAGGTAATAATCCACGGAAATCCTTGTAGAAAAAGTATATTTTATTTCTTCTATATACTTACTATAATCTTTCTTCTCTTCCAGGATCCAGTATTCACGATAAAGTGCAGGCTTTTTTCCATTGGTCCGAGATGCTTTCACAGGTTTTATCTTTTCTTCTCCAAGCAGCTTCCGAATATATTCATATTGCTCCTGATAGGACTGATCCTGCCGGGTGTGAAGAAGAGCTTCTAAAGAAATTCGTTTCATAGAGGGAACTCCTCCAAATACAAATGTATGTTCTTATGGATATCTTATCATACAATTATAGTTTTTGCTATCAATACTTTTATTTGTGCCTTTTAGGTACTTTTTTGATTATTTTATTCTTTCTATTGTGTCATGGCATACTGTGCCATTTTCTGCAATGGTGGATTTTCTGATAAATTTGGAATGACGTTTTAAGACACCATAGGCATACCAGTCGTGGGTGCAGAACACCTTGCAAAATTCCGGATATCCGTGTTCCTTGCAGGTATCAAAGTACAGGCATCTGCTGATTTCATAAGTAAAGCCTTTGTTATCATCCTGCAGGATTTCAATATCCCAGCAGATTTTTTTCTCACCTTCAAGGTCGTCTAACAGGGACTGTCTTACTATTTTATAACCATTGGGCAATAAATCGGCTCCCTTGTACAATACAGATGAGAATTTTCTCAGGAAAGCACACATAAAATCATATGCTTTGATTCCTTCTGTTTCTGTGAGCCCTTTTTCCCGCAGAATCTCATATGCCGCCAGGCCGGAAAAAATGTTCAGATACGAAGTGAACCGTCCTCTCTCACTGCCCATATCCGCTTCATTCATATAGCGGTAAAATCTGTCTTCATACTCCTTCACAATCGCGTCCGCAGATAAGGAAGTATTGCGGGATACGTACTTTTTTAATTTTCTTTTGTATTCGAACATCAGCGTCCGACACATTTTTTTCTCTTTCTCCGTCAGCATATCTTCGCCTCCAATTTTCGATTTATCCTGGACTTATTCTACCATAATTCATTTTAAAATACTATTCCAATATACATCCTAAACCAAAGAACTATTTTTACCCAACAGAAAAACCCCGGAAACCTTACGGTTCCGGGGTATCTTACGCTTGGACACATGTACCTTGCGGTACGCAATATATTTATATACGCCGCAGTGCATCCTCGATTTCGCTACGCTCCATCTCGGTCGGGCATTCGCCCTATAAATTCTCCGAGTAATGTCCTTGTGTGAGCAAGCTCCCACCGGCCATTACTCTACGAATTTGCACTGCTCATTGCTAATCGAAAATTACTCGATAACTGTAGCAACACGTCCTGATCCAACAGTACGTCCACCTTCACGGATAGCGAAAGTAAGACCCTGGCTCATAGCGATTGGGTGGATCAGTTCGATTGTCATCTCGATGTTATCTCCAGGCATGCACATCTCTGTTCCTTCTGGAAGGTTGATAACACCTGTTACGTCTGTTGTTCTGAAGTAGAACTGTGGACGATAGTTGTTGAAGAATGGAGTATGACGGCCACCCTCATCTTTAGTCAGAACGTAAACCTGAGCTGTGAATTTTGTATGGCATGTGATTGTTCCTGGTTTAGCAAGAACCTGTCCACGCTCGATCTCGTTTCTCTGAACACCACGAAGAAGTGCTCCGATGTTATCACCAGCCTGAGCCTCATCAAGAAGTTTACGGAACATCTCGATACCAGTTACAACAACTTTACGAGTCTCTTCTTTGATACCAACGATCTCAACTTCGTCAGATACGTGAAGAACACCAGCCTCTACTCTACCAGTAGCAACTGTTCCACGTCCTGTGATAGAGAATACATCCTCTACAGGCATAACGAATGGTTTATCTGTGTCACGCTGTGGATCCGGAATGTAGCTATCAACTGCATCCATAAGCTCCATGATCTTGTCGCCCCACTCGCTGCTCGGGTCTTCAAGAGCTTTAAGAGCGGAACCTCTGATAACCGGGATGTCATCTCCTGGGAAGTCATACTCGGAAAGAAGCTCACGGATCTCCATCTCAACCAGCTCAAGGAGCTCGTCATCGTCAACCATATCGCATTTGTTCATGAATACAACGATGTAAGGAACACCTACCTGACGGGAAAGAAGGATGTGCTCTTTTGTCTGAGCCATAACACCATCAGTAGCAGCAACAACAAGGATAGCACCATCCATCTGAGCTGCACCTGTGATCATGTTCTTAACGTAGTCAGCATGGCCTGGGCAGTCAACGTGTGCATAGTGTCTATGCTCTGTCTCATACTCAACGTGTGCTGTAGAAATTGTGATACCACGCTCTCTTTCCTCTGGAGCTTTATCGATGTTAGCGAAATCTGTAGCTACGTTACCAGCAACTCTCTCAGAAAGTACTTTTGTGATAGCAGCTGTTAAAGTAGTTTTACCATGGTCAACGTGTCCGATGGTACCAATGTTACAATGTGGTTTTGTTCTCTCAAACTTAGCCTTTGCCATTTTAAAATGTCCTCCTTGATTAGTTGGCTCATTCTCTATTAAAATAGAGCGCCATATCGGTTTTAAACTTGCTATCCTTGATTATATTGCAAATCAAGGATATTTGCAAGCTTTTTATTATTTTATGCGAAACCCTAATTCAGCCTAAAACCAAATCAGTCTTTCTTTGCCAGAACTTTCTCCTGAACACTCTTCGGAACTGGCTCATATTTCTCAAAGAACATGGAGTAGTTACCACGTCCCTGAGTTCTGGAACGAAGATCTGTTGCGTATCCGAACATCTCGGAAAGCGGAACATATCCACGGATCATCTTACCGCCGCCGATATCATCCATACCTTCGATACGACCACGACGGGAGTTGATATCACCGATAACATCACCCATGTAATCCTCTGGTGTGGTAACCTCAACCTTCATGATAGGCTCAAGAAGGATTGGAGCTGCCTTCTGCATAGCATCCTTGAATGCAAGAGAACCTGCAATGTGGAATGCCATCTCAGAAGAATCGACTTCATGATAAGATCCATCGTATACATTTGCATGTACACCAACAACCGGATATCCGCCAAGGATACCAGCCTTCATAGCCTCTTCGATACCTTCTCCTACAGCCGGGATATATTCCTTCGGAATAGCACCGCCGACAACAGTAGACTCGAACTTGTACAGTTCTTCGCCGTTGGCATCCATAGGCTCGAATTTAACTTTACAGTGACCATACTGTCCACGACCACCGGACTGCTTTGCATACTTGCTGTCTACATCAACAGGTTTGGTGATAGTCTCTTTGTAAGCTACCTGAGGAGCACCAACGTTAGCCTCTACGTGGAACTCACGAAGAAGACGGTCAACGATGATCTCAAGGTGAAGCTCACCCATACCAGCGATAATGGTCTGTCCTGTTTCCTGATCTGTATGTGCACGGAAGGTCGGGTCCTCTTCTGCAAGTTTTGCAAGAGCCTCACCCAGTTTGCCCTGTCCTGCTTTTGTCTTAGGCTCGATAGCCAGCTCGATAACTGGTTCCGGGAACTCCATGGACTCAAGGATTACCGGATGCTGCTCATCACAGATTGTATCACCAGTTGTGGTGAATTTGAATCCGATAGCGGCAGCGATATCACCGGAGTAAACCTTATCCAGTTCCATACGCTTGTTAGCATGCATCTGAAGGATACGGCCAACACGCTCTTTTTTGCCCTTTGTAGAGTTATATACATATGATCCGGAATTCATTGTTCCTGAATATACACGGAAATATGCAAGTTTTCCAACGAATGGGTCTGTCATGATCTTGAATGCCAGAGCGGAGAACGGCTCTTCATCAGAAGAATGTCTCACGGTCGGGTTTCCATCCATGTCAACACCATCGATTGGCGGGATATCTGTTGGAGCAGGCATGTACTCCAGGATAGCGTCCAGAAGCTTCTGAACACCTTTGTTTCTGTATGCAGAACCGCAGCATACCGGAACAGCTGTACACTCGCATGTAGCTTTTCTCAGAGTAGCTTTCAGTCTGTCGATGCTTGGCTCTTCTCCCTCAAGATATTCCATCATGAGGTCGTCGTCCAGCTCGCAAACCTTCTCGATCAGTTCTGTATGATAAAGCTCAGCATCCTCTTTCATGTCTTCCGGGATATCGGTGATAGTGATATCATCACCCTTCTCGTCATTGTAGATGTAAGCTTTCATTTCGAATAAGTCGATGATTCCCTTGAAGTCATCTTCTTTTCCGATTGGGAGCTGCAGGCAGATTGCGTTTTTACCAAGACGAGTCTTGATCTGCTCTACTGCGCCGTAGAAGTTTGCACCAAGGATGTCCATCTTGTTGATGAATGCCATACGAGGTACATTGTAGGTATCAGCCTGACGCCATACGTTCTCAGACTGAGGCTCAACACCACCCTTTGCACAGAATACGCCGACAGCGCCATCCAGTACACGAAGGGAACGCTCAACCTCAACAGTAAAGTCTACGTGGCCTGGGGTATCAATGATGTTAATACGATGCTCCAAAGCGCCTGGCTTCGGTTTGCAGTTCTCTTCCAGTGTCCAGTGACATGTTGTAGCAGCGGATGTGATTGTGATACCACGCTCCTGCTCCTGCTCCATCCAGTCCATGGTAGCAGTACCTTCATGAGTATCACCAATCTTGTAGTTGACACCTGTATAGTACAGAATTCGTTCTGTAAGAGTTGTCTTACCAGCGTCGATATGAGCCATAATACCAATGTTTCTGGTTCTCTCGAGCGGGTATTCTCTACCTTCTTTTCCAGCCAATGGATTTTCCTCCTTGATTAGAAGCGATAGTGAGCAAATGCTTTATTTGCTTCAGCCATCTTGTGCATGTCTTCTTTCCTCTTTACAGATGCTCCGGTGTTATTGGCTGCATCCATAAGCTCGTTAGCCAGTTTCTCTTCCATGGTCTTCTCGCCTCTCTTGCGGGAGAACATGGTGATCCAGCGAAGAGCCAGAGCCTGACGTCTGTCAGCTCTTACCTCGATCGGAACCTGATAAGTAGCTCCACCGATACGTCTTGCTTTAACTTCAAGCTGAGGCATGATGTTGTTCATAGCCTCCTCAAATACTTCAATAGCTGGTTTGCCAGTCTTCTCTTCCATTCTGGCAAATGCTCCGTAAACAATCTTCTGAGCTACACCCTTCTTACCATCTAACATGATGTTGTTGATAAGCTTTGTAACAACTTTATTGTTGTACATCGGGTCTGCCAGAACGTCTCTTTTCTGAGTATGTCCTTTACGTGGCACGTTACTTCCCTCCTTAATCATTCTGATTATCTCATCGGTACTCACGCAGTAAACTATTGCATGTTCGCACTGGTAATGGTCCTATATTTAACCCGCAACCGACAGGGTATATGGAATACCGTACAAATCTCTATAGTCTCCGCAGTAATACGGATGGATTATTTCTTAACTTTCGGTCTCTTAGCGCCGTATTTAGAACGGGCCTGTTTTCTGTTAGCAACACCTGCAGTATCAAGAGTACCTCTGATGATGTGGTATCTTGTACCAGGTAAGTCCTTAACCCTTCCTCCACGGATCAGAACAACGCTATGCTCCTGAAGGTTGTGACCTTCTCCTGGGATGTAGCTTGTTACTTCGATTCCGTTGGAAAGACGAACTCTGGCGATCTTTCTAAGAGCTGAGTTAGGCTTCTTAGGAGTAGCTGTTTTAACAGCTGTGCAAACGCCACGTTTCTGTGGTGCAGACTGCTCAACTGCTTTCTTTCTTAAAGAGTTATAAGTTCTCTGCAGAGCCGGAGCTGTAGATTTCTTAACAGCTGTCTGGCGTCCTTTTCTTACTAACTGGTTGAATGTTGGCATTCCATTTCACCTCCCGATTTATTTCTCCATAGATTCTTCTATGGGGTTTCCTTGCGGTTGCTATTATCTTAGTAAGCGCGGAAAAAAATGCCTTATTTCGCACGCTTTTTGATTATATCCTGTCTGCATATCTCTGTCAAGGTGTTTTTCTGCAATTTTTCCTTATTTTTTCAAGGTTTTTACAAGTTATTGCGGTGAAGCAAAAATAAATCTCTTTCAAAATGCTACACTATTTTCTTCTTATTAAAATGTACTTTCGTAAAAATAGGTTTCAAGCCCATCCCCTTTCCCCAGAAACCAAACTTTACATTGCATTCCTATTTACGCGTTATTATAATAAGTAAAAAGACTTCCCAAATGCAGTATTACCAGCAAAGCCTGACAGCCTGGTATTCTGCAAATACTCGGAAAGGGGACATGCTATGTCTTTGCATTTTGTAAAACCTTATCATAAGCATCTTATAAAAGCTTCTTTTTTGCTCTCCTCTCTATTATGGGGCATGATTCCAGGTTCTATACATACAGTTTGCGCCGAAGCTGCCGAAACAGACCAGCCGCTCTCCCAGGCGGACAGCCACACTGTGGCAATTGATCCCGGGCATCAGGGACCCAATGTAGATATGAGCGATCTGGAGCCTCTTGGTCCTGGATCCACAGAAATGAAAGCCAAAGCTTCCACGGGTACCCAGGGAGCTTTCACAGGACTTGGGGAATACCAGCTGAATCTGGATGTTTCCCTGAAGCTGGAACAGGAGCTTATAAACCGCGGCTACACCGTTGTGCTTACCAGAAGAGATAACGACACGGCGATCAGCAATAAAGAGCGTGCAGAATATGCCGCCCGGCAGGGTGCGGAAATTTGCGTACGGATTCACGCCAACGGAGCGGATTCCTCTGCTGCCTCCGGCGCACTTGCCCTCTCCCCATCCTCCAGCAATCCTTATGTTGCCTCCCTTTATGAACAGTCCGATCTGCTTTCCCAGTGCGTTCTGGATTCCTACTGCCAGGCAACTGGATTTGACAACCGGGGAATTACCTATGCAGATAATATGACCGGAATCAACTGGAGCACCATCCCAGTCACCATTCTGGAAATGGGATTTATGACAAACGAACATGATGACCTTCAGATGAGCGATCCTGATTTTCAGGATACCATGGTCACAGGAATTGCAGACGGTATCGATTCTTATTTTGAATCCGTTGGAAAGGATGTAGAAAACTGATGAAAAAGAAACGGCCAGCTTCTTCTTATTTACTGATCATTCTCAGCGCGATTGCGGTAATCCTTATTTTATTAATTATTTATTTCACCATTCGCCAGCAAAATGTTTCCACCAGCACGCAGACAGAAATCCAGACCGCCAGTGCAAGGGAGGAAGACGGGTTCACCTCTGGCGATGCAGAGGCTGATGACGGATTTACTTCCGGAGATATTGCGGATGCTTCTGATTCACCGGAAGGCTTTTCAGAAGGAGAAAGCGCCGGCCCTATGCCCGTGACACAGGCACCAGGGCCGGCAGATGCCAGCCAGGATCCGTCTGCCGATCAGCCGGAACCTGCGCCAGATGAGAATTCCCGACAATCAGAATCACCGGCTGACCAGCCTGCAGATTCTTCTGCGTCTCCTGCTGATACACCTGAAGCCAATGCCGAAGACGGCTCCATTTCCCCATCGCAGGGCAATTCTGTTTTTGACAATAAAGCGGACCAGACCATGGAAGACCTCCTTGCACAGATCCGTTTGGCACTGCCCGCCTCCAACGGCTCCTGGAGCGTCTACATCTGTGACCTGTCCGGCGGATCAGAAGGCACTATCAATGATTTTTCCATGCAGGCGGCAAGTCTGATCAAGCTTTACATCATGGGCGCTGTATATGAAAATTACGACAGCCTGACCCAGCAGTACGGGGCGCAGACCATCGATGGATATCTGCTGCCTATGATCACAGTCAGCGACAATGACGCCGCCAACAGCCTGGTGTCCTGCCTTGGCGGCGGTGACAGCACTGCGGGTATGGAGAAAGTCAACAGCTTCTGTACAGAACATGGATACAACAGCACCTCCATGGGCCGGCTTCTTCTTGCCAGCAATGAATTCGGGGATAATTATACCTCCGCTTACGACTGCGGAAAATTCCTGAAAGAAATCTATCAGAGCTGTGCAGATACCTCCAGTGATCCAATTCTGGCACACGCGGAGGACATGTATGCACTTCTGAAACAGCAGCAGCGCAGCAACAAGATTCCGGCGGACCTTCCCGAAGGCGTAAAGGTTGCCAACAAAACCGGCGAGCTTTCCAATGTGGAAAATGATGCCGGAATCCTCTATGATACTTATTCTGGCAATGACCTTGTAATCTGTTTTCTTTCAGAGAATCTTACTGATACTGCTGCCGCACAAAGTACCATTGCCCAATTAAGCAGAACCATTTATCTGACTTATAATGGCTGAGACGCAATGCTTAACATGAAAACGTGAAAGATTTTTCAAAAGGTGTCTTATTTTTCAGCCAACGCAATATAAAAAGAACCATGATACAATGTAAACCGTCCTCAAAACTCTAAGCTTTTGAGGCAGCACAATATCATGGTTCTTTTTATATTGACTCATCTGATTTTTTAAGCCATTGGCCGCTGTGTCCCCTTACTCCGCCTTTCCCTCGTCTTCTCCCTCTTCATAGGATCTCTCCCAGATCTCGGAGAACACTGCCAGCGGACAGTCTATAAGCAGGCACATCAGCAAGAAGCATTCATAAGGATTCACAATGTAAATCTCACTCATTCCGCATTTCTTCAGAATGCCCTGGGCTTCCTCTATGAAATAATGGTAACGGTCATAGGGATCGTCATCCTCCATCTCCTGGGACACAATGAAGAACTCGATCGTGAGAAGATCAAAACGCTCCACCGGGAATTTGTGGTTCAGAATATTGGTAATTCTCTGCCTGCTGAAACGCTTCTGACCGAAATGCTTGGCCAGAATGGAAGCAGACATTTTCTTCAGGTTTCCCATACGGTTGATCGGAATACCGTTGCAGATTACCTTCTCAAGATCAGAGGGCGTGATATTCTCTGCTTTCCAGATCTTATTCCGTCCCTTCTCCTCCTCATCCTTCTGGTACATGGCTGCAATAATTTCCTTTGCGCGCTGCAAAAGCCGCTGAAATTCCTGGAACGCCTGACTCTTCTCGTTCATAGGATCGTCCCATCCGGCTTTCAGGCATGCCAGATATTGAAAAAGCTTCTGCTCTGTATCAATGGTAAACTTCCCGCTCATCGCTTCTGCCACAATATCATTATGAGCCGCTGGCTCTATGGTCTTATAGCGTTCTTTGTATTCTTCTGCCTTGCTGTAAGGAAGCTGCCTGCTGTAGCAGTACCAGTAAATTACCTCCTCCGGATTGTGAAAATCAAAATCCTGCTCCTTGAGCACTCTGGTGAGGAAATCCGATACATCCTCTGCACTCATTCGAAGCCCAAAGCCCAGAAGGAAAACCGTCTCTCTCTTCACAGAAGCCTGAGTCAGCCAGTTATTCACCAGTGCCGGAAGCTTGGTAGAAGTAGGGTTCATAGACTTGGGCGTATAGGTTTCCTTAAAGGATTCCACCGCAATATCCCTGTACACCTCCTGGGGCACTTCCCCGAAAGGCTCCTCAAGGCCTGCACGCTCATAAATATATCTCTTCAGATGATCTCCAAAGGAAACCAGCTCCATCTCCTTGTAGAGATAATGGAAGATCACTTCTGCATCTTCATCTTCAAAGCTCTCCAGGCTCACCACCTGCCGGAACCTTTGTGCCGCCCTTCTGGTAAATTCAAAATCTTTCACTGCGTCAAATGCCACAGTCTGTTCGAAATCAAGATCCTGCATACGATTTTTCATAATACATCACCTTCATTTTCTTTTTTGTTCTGGCGCAGCCAGGCTCTGAGCGGATGATCCTCACGCTGGATCTCACAGAGAATGATCGTGGTATTGTCTCTGGCGCCTTTCTCCAGAACCTGATCCATAAGAAGCTGCACCGTGTCTCCAACAGATTCACCGGAAGCCATAACCTCTTCGATCTCCTTATCCGAAAGCATATCGGTCACCCCGTCTGAACAGAGAAGGTAACGGTCTCCCTCCTGATATTCCAGAGCCTTTACAGAGGGTTCCAGCTTCATCTCGCTTTCCTCCACTCCCAGAAACTGGGTCAGAGGAGCTTTCCCAAACATATAGCTTCTCAGAACATGATCACTGGAAATCTGCCGGATCTGCCCCTGGCTCTGCTGATAGATCCGGCTGTCCCCAAGATTACAGATATAGACAGACTTCCTGGCAAACACGATCATCGCCATGGTCGTTCCCATGGCATTGATCCGGTTGCTTGCGCTGTAGCTGCACACTGCCTGATTCATGATCTGGCAGGCCTCCAGAAGAAAATTCTCCGGCTGTCTGCGCAGCTTCCCCTTATTTTGTCCATAGTATTTCCCGAATTCCTGGGATGCCAGATAAGCCGCCATCTCACCCTGGCTCTCTCCTCCCATTCCATCGAAAACGATCAGCACCGGAAGCCTCTCCCGAAGCCGGCCGCCGCGCACTTCCTGCATTCCCGGATTCTGGGCCGGAAGGATCTCCCCGCAGCACCAGAAATTATCTTCATTATTTGATCGCACTTTCCCCGCATGGCAGGTATAAGCATAATTAATACGGTATGTCATATGATTCCTCTTCGCTATTCATCCAGCTGTTCCAGAGCATTTTTCCAGTATTTCTCTCCGCGCTTGGTATACTCTGTACTGTCATTTTCCTTGTCATGGACAATGCCGTCCGTATCGATCCAGCGGATCATCTTGCCACGCTTATCATAATAATAAAGTTCTTTCTTATTGCCGGTCCATATGTATGCAAAAAACAGTCTCTCATCCCAGTAATAATATTCCTCATAAACACCGTCCTCAGAAGTTTCCGGATAGATCAGTGCTTTTACAAGTTTGCCGTTGCTGTCATAGTAGCGAAGCCGGTCGCCTTCCTTGCCCACTTCCTTGCAGTCGGCCAGTTCCTCTACAATGGTATTCGCCTGTTCCTTAATGGTCTGGATCGCTGTGGAAAAATCATCAATCTGAGCTGTGCTGTTGTCATTGGCTTCCAGCACTTCCATAACCATGTTGGTATTCTGCGCCTTCCTGTCCTCGTCATGAATCAGCTTCACATAAACGCCAACAATAATGCATGCTGCCAGCACCACAACTGCAATGGAAATAGTCCATGGAGAAATCCTTCTCTCCTGCTGCGATGCCTGCCGCTTCTGTCTGGAAGCTGCCTCTGAGCTGGCTTCTTTGCGCAGGTTTCTGGATGGCTTCGGCTCCTTTGCGTCCCTGGAGTTCTTTTTCTCCTTTTCTTCTTCCTGGCGGATGGCTTTCTCAATCTGCGGTTCTTCTGCCACCTGGGTCCGTTCCATTTTCTCTGCACCTGGTTCTTCCACCACATAATTCTTCTGGTGCCGCTGCTCTATATCACGGGCATCGGCCAGCTGCCACTGGGAGCGTTCCCACTCCTTGGCTGCATTCACAGGTGCGATCCGCAGGCTCTCCAGATCCTGAAGCATATCTTCCGGTTTCCGGTAACGCTTCTGCGGGTCATAGGCACATGCCTTCAGTATAATATGGGAAAAGGCAGCGCTTGCCCGGGACGGTGCCGGCATTTTCTCCCCTGCCATGCGCCGTGCCAGTGCATTCTCCTTATCCCGGTAGGTAATCAGCTGCTTATCCAGAGACAGAAACGGAAGCCGGTTCTGGTTCATCAGCTTATACAGTACGATTCCAAGGGAATAAATATCAATGCTGCTGTCGTATTTCTCACCTTTATAAATCTCAGGTGCCATGTAGGAGTAAGTGCCCTTCTTGGACATATTTCCCACTGTGTGCGCCTGCTCTCTGGCAATTCCAAAATCTCCCAGCTTAAAGTCACCGAATCTGGAGACAAAAATGTTCTCCGGCTTTACATCCCTGTGAATAATATTCAGCTTCCGGCAGTAAATTAATGCCATGCTAAGATCACAGCCAAGTTTCATTACCTCTTTCTCAGTAAGCTCCTTGCCTGTGCAGTAATCCATAAAACTGGTCAGATATTCCATTCGGATGTAAATATCCCAGCCGATCTCGTCCAGATATTCCACCACTTTAAAATCTTCAAAGGATACAATATGGGAATTTCCGCAGAAATGCTCCATCGTATATATTTCCTGAACGCAGTCCTCCACCAGGTTTCGAAAATATTCTCTGGTAGACTGCTCATCATTCATCTCTGATCTTACACTGTCAAGTTCTCCCTTATTACCGGGAATTGATATAATCTTAATGGCCGAATAAAAAGTGCGTCCACGCTCTGTCCGCTGCGCCTTATATACTTTCCCAAAAGAGCCTTCCCCTATTTTCTCTACAAGCTGCCACTCTGGCCAGACAGAAACCGGAACTCCTTTCTCCATACAAGCCCCTCCTTTCCAAAAAGAAAGTCGATTGCTGACCACAATCATCGTCCCCGGGACTGCTGCCCGGGTTTTCGTAATATTATACTAGAATATTACCACAAATGATAGTCCCGCCTGTATTTTTCTCTATCCAGATATTTCCTGTACTCAATCAGCAGAAAGTCTGTCAGATTTTTGCTGTGCAGAGGTTCACCAGGATCTGGGACACCTGCCGGATTTCCGGGATGCTGCAGTATTCGCTGCAGCTGTGCACCTGGTTCATGGAGGTGGCAATTACCAGTCCCTCGATTCCATGCTGGGCAAATACATTGTTGTCGCTTCCCCCGAAGGTTTTCTCGAATTCCGGCTTAAGACCTGCTTTTTCCACTGCTTTTCTGTAATTTTCTGCAGCTTTTCCGCCAAGCTCCGTCTCATATGCAATAATATTCAGCTTTTCTTCCCATTCAAGCGCTGCTCCGGCCTTCTCTGCCTCTTCCTGGAAAATCTCATGGTATTCCTTAAGAAGCTTCATGGCGATCTCATGATTCAAGCTGCGGATCTCGCCTTTCGCCGTGCAGGTTTCCGGTACAATGTTGGTTCCTGTGCCCCCTGCAAAAACACCGATGTTGGCAGTTGTATTTTCATCAATCCGGTCCTGGGGAAGTCTGGCGATGGCTTTGGCTGCTGCCTGGATGCTGTTGATTCCTTTTTCCGGGTAAAATCCGGCGTGGGCCGCTTTTCCCTTTACAGAGGCAGAAAATGAAATTAAAGTTGGGGCTGCGTAAGCGGCTGCTCCGATTTTACCGCTAAGATCCAAAGCGTAGGCCTCTTTGGAGCGGACTTTGCTGTAATCGAAAGCGTTTGCCCCTTTGCAGTACAGCTCTTCCCCGGTTGTGATCAGAATCTCCACCGTCCTGTGAGGAATCTTCTGCTCTTTCAGATAGCGAACTGCCTCATAGATTGCGGTAACACCGGCAAGGTCGTCTGCGCCAAGGACTGTAGTTCCGTCACTTGTCACAGTTCCGTCCGGGTGAAACACCGCTTTTTTGTTCCGGGAAGGCTCCACGGTATCCATATGCACGCCAAGAAGCAAAGGTTCTGATCCAGGCTCCCCTTCCAGTCTGGCAAAAAGATTGCCTGCATTGGAACCTGTTACCACTCCGGTCTGGTCCTCTTCCAGCTCTACGCCAATTTCTCCGAATAATTTCTTCAGGTGGTCTGCCATCTCCCTTTCCTCTAAAGAAGGGGAATCAATGGATACCAGTTTGCCAAATACTTCTGCTATTTTCTCATTTTCTCTCATAATCGCAATCGCAAAAAACAGCTGCGCGATACAGCTGTTTTTCTCCTTTCCAATGTGTTTGTATTAAATCATGTACTCCGGCTGTGCCATAATATTCATCTTTCGGAAAAACTCCTGGGTACGCGGATTGGTTGGATGGTCGAATACTTCCTTCGGTGTTCCGTCCTCCACCACATGTCCCTTGTCCAGGAAAATCACACGGTTAGATACATGGCGGATAAAGTTCATCTCATGGGATACCAGAAGCATAGTATAGCCCTGTGCCGCAACCTTGCGGATGACATCCAGCACCTCGCCTACCAGCTCCGGATCCAGTGCGGAGGTAGGCTCATCCAGAAGAAGGATCTGGGGCTTCATCGCAAGGGCTCTTGCCAGCGCAACTCTCTGCTGCTGTCCGCCTGACAAATGCTTGGGATAATGATTGGCCCAGGGTGCCATGCCTACCAGCTTCAGCTGCTCGATGGCAATTTCTCTTGCCTGCGCCTTGGGCATTTTCTTTACCACGATCAGGCCTTCCATTACATTCTCAAGAGCTGTTTTTTTCTCAAAAAGATTAAAGCGCTGGAATACCATTCCTGTATTCTGTCTCAGATATAAAAGGTCTTTAGGCTTTTTCTCGGAAAGATCGATGGTTCTGTCCCCGATGGTCACTGTGCCGCGCTCCGGTGTTTCCAGGCGGTTTACGCAGCGAAGAAGGGTGGATTTGCCGGTTCCGGAAGGGCCAATGATTCCCACTACATCGCCTTTCTTGATATCCAGGCTGATGTCATCCAGGACAACATTATCATTAAATTTTTTTGACAAATGATCAATTTTTATCATGGGTTGCGTCCTCCTCGGCAAAGTTTACCAGCTCCACCTGATCCGGAATACGGATCTTATTTTCAATTATACGGATCAGCTGCTCAATAATCAAGGTAATTACCCAGTAAATAATAGCAAGTGATACGTAAACCTCGAAATAGCGGTATGTTTTTCCTGCAATGATCTGGCCCTGTGCGGTAATCTCCACAACTGCGCAGGTGAAGGCCAGTGATGTTCCTTTGATAATGCTGATCAGGGCATTTCCCAGTGTAGGAAGCGCTACCTCAAAAGCTTCCGGAAGAATGATCCTGCGAAGTGCCTGCGGATAAGTCATTCCAAGTGCGTGGGCGGCTTCAATCTGTCCATTGTCTACGGACTGAAGTGCGGAACGGATGATTTCTGCCATAAAGCCGGCCTGATTCAGTCCAAGTGCGATCATTGCATAGGCAATTCCTGGAATATCTGCCACTGCAAGGTTGGTGCCGAATTTCTGGTTGATGGCTTTGAAAAACATTGGGATTCCAAAGAATGCCACATACAGCTGTACGATTACAGGAGTTCCTCGAAGGAGAGAAATCAAAAGGTTGGTAAGCTGTGTCAGTACCTTGATCTTATGCATTTTTATGATCGCCATCACAAGTCCTAAGATCAGTCCCAGAAGCATGGAAAGCACTGCCAGCTCCAAAGTGATCGGTAATTTTCCCAGCAATTCCGGGATCGATGTGAATACCAGTGATACGTCAAATAATTTTCCCATGATTTTTCTCCTACAAGTTCAGTTTCTATAAATATTTTTCTACAAGCACACAGGTAAATCCAAAAGGTCCCGGCGCATTCTTTGGTTTGGAAGGCTCCTGCTTCGGCTTCTCTTCCTGTTTATGATGCTTGTCGTATACAGACGGGTCCACATCCGGGTTCAGCTGATACCCCAGCTTTTCATAGAAACCAGCAGCACGGTCCTGGCTGCTGATCACGATGTGGTTTACTCCGTACTCTTTTAACCAGTTCTCTGCTTCCTGGATCAGGATTCTGCCGTAACCGCCTTTTTGTTTTTCCCGGACGACGCAGACACGTTCGATCTTGCCGGTCTTCTCGTCTGGAAAAGCGATTCGGCAGCCTGCCACTGGCTTGTGATCCTCAATCAGGATCACAGCCTGCAGTTCCTCTTCTTTCTCGTCATGGGAAAATTCCAGCTCTATGGGAATGCTCTGTCCCACGCAGAAGGCATCTGTCCTCACGTAATCATAAGCTTTGTATTTCCAGGTCTCTGCCCCTTTTTCTATGCGATAAATTTCCACCATGATCGTTCTCCTTGCATCTCTGATTTAGTTGATTGTCTCTTCGAAGTATTTCTCGTCCGGGCTTGTGTCTTTTCCAAGATATTTCTCGGTGATCTCAGCTAAGGTGCCGTCTTCTTTCATTTCCTTCAGCACTGCGTCCACATCCTCGCGAAGAGCTGCACCCTCCTCATTTTTGCCAAAGAGGAAATAGGTGTTGTTCTGTGGGAAAAGGAATTCTTCTGTCTCTTCATCAATTGGATTGGCGACCAGCTGTCCCTCCAGTCCGAAGTTCGGAAGAAGATTGTCGATCAGAGGGCCATCGTCAATGGCAACGTCTGTAACGCCGTCTACAATGTTCTGATAACGAACCTGGAAATTGGTATTGTCGTAAACAATCTCGATCTGATGGTCCGGGTTCTCCTCATTCCATGTTTCCAGTGCGTTTGCGGTAAGGCTTCCGGCTGTCAGCTCGATCTTGTAGTCTCTGTCTGCCAGATCCTGAAGGGAAGTCAGCGGCTCATCATCTGCTCGCTGAATATACTCGTTGAAGCTTGTCTTATATGGGAAAGAGAAGTAATAGGATTCTGCTCTCTCGTCTGTGTAGCCGTAATTGTTGATTGCAATGTCATACTGGCCGCTGATTACGCCCTGAAGGGCATCTGCTGTATCAATCTGAAGCTCATACTGAGGAAGACGGTTAAAAACCTCTTTCACAATGTCAATATCAACTCCGGTCAGTTCATTGTCATCTCCTACATAAAAGTAAGGAGCCAGGGAACCGCTTGTAACACCTTTGATCACCTTTACATCGGAATCTGCGAATACGCTGACTGCACCGCCTGTAAGGCTTGCTGCTGTCACACCTGCCAGTAAAACTGCTGTTAATCTATTGAATCTTTTCATAATCTCTATCCTCTCTCGTAAAGTCTTTTGCCTGTTTTTTATAAAAGTCCCTTCAGCGGGTTAATAGATGCATCCACGGATAAGGTTCCGTTCTTCGGATTTCGGTCTTCCCATTTCGGGCTGTTCCAGATGGTCTTGGAAATGGGGCCTGCGTAATCCTCGTAGGTCTCTCCTTCCGGATGGCGAAGGAATAACTCATCTGGTGTTTTGCTTAATTTTCTTCTCTCGCCGTCGTCTGCCCAAACCTTTTCAAAATCCACCTTGGAAAGGATTCTGTCGTTGTATCCGCGGAAAAGAACCTCTCCTAATTTCTTTCTCGGACCGTCTAATGCAAGTACCTGCGGGTCGCTTCCATGGCGGAAGGCCGGGATTGCGTAGAGCTCTCTTAAGTAGCCCCAGATGTTTTTGTAATCACGGATCGGCTTTTTCACCGGGCCGACGTTGTGGAAATAGCTTACATCCCAGCGTACCAGGGTAACATAAGCGCGGACATCGCTGTCTGTAATGTAATCTCCGAAAAGGAAACGGTTTGTTTCCAGTCTCTTATCCAGCTTCTCAAGTGATTCGTAAAAATCTTCATATGCTTCATCATAAGCCTCCGGTGACTGGCAGAATGCCATGCGGTAATGTCCGTTGTTTACATGTGGGAAAAGCCAGTCGTTAAATTCATCGATTTCTTTACGGAATTTCTTCGGATACAGGTCCGGCGCATCCTTTGGCTGGAAGGGACGGAACTGAACTTCAATGTAGTTTGTAAGACGATGATAATCGTTGTTTACTGCTTTCTTTTCTTTGATGTCTACGAGAGTTGGAGTGGTAGCTCTTCCTTTGAAATCCGGGTTGGCTCTTTTGTAAAACTCGCTTAAGAAGTAAGCGCCTGTCTTGGGATCCTTGAATCCTGGCTGATCTCCAAAAGCATGTCCGTAGCGGTTGGTCTCGCCGGAATGGGTAACTCTGGTATCTGAGATCACATCCTGAAGTCCAAGAAGATCTCTTACAATGATCGGTCTGTTTGACCAGTTGCAGCCGGTCGCCCAGTAGATTCCGTAGCGGTTTGCCTCTGCTTTCAGGTCTCCCTCTTCATCACCGAATGGCTGGATGAAAGCGTTTGGCTGTCTGATAAATGCGCCTCTCTCATCGATTTCTACTAAAGTTTCATTTGGTCTTGGATCAACACCAACTTCTTTCGCAAACTGCTCTGCAAGTGCATCTGTATATTTTACTTCTTCCTTAATTTCCTCTGCTGGTGAAAAACTGCATCCGCATCCACTCATTTTATTTTCCTCCGAATTATATTAATTTTTAAAAATGGGTACAAAAATAGCAGGTTCCATATCCGAATCCCTGCTTCAAAAAACTTCTTTGTTCTTATATAGCATCAACGCATATGTATGTAAATCTGTTCTATTTTCTTTCTGTCTTCATGGAGCCGCAACAACAGCAACAACACATGACCTCTTTTTCCATCTTCATGCTGCAACACATCTTCGCTGTTCTAATTGATACTGTCATATTGGTTTCTCCTTTCCTAGTAACTTGATATGTTTTATATGTTTCTCTTGATGTTGCCTATTATAAAACAGAACTTCACCATATGCAACCCCTAAATAGCGTTTTGGGAATCGCAGTTTTATAGAGCTAGTTATAGGTTTACACTATAACTATGGTGGATTTTCCAGCTACAACGGCTGTAAAAAGGCAAAAAAATCCCCCAGAGCAACATTTCTGTCACCCTGAGGGATCCTAATTCATTTATTCTTCACTGTCGTCAGCGGAATCAGCCTCTTCATCCTCGAATGCATCCTCATCCTCTGCGTCTTCCGGAGCTTCACTGATCTCCAGATCTTCAGAATCTTCCGCTACATCGAGCATGTCCTGATCATCATCCATCTCGTCGAATTCGATTTCTTCCGGCTCCTCCGGCATTCCTGTATCAAGCTCTACATCGCTGTAGCACTTCATACCTGTACCAGCAGGAATCAGTTTACCGATGATAACGTTCTCTTTCAGACCGATCAGATGGTCAACCTTACCCTTGATCGCAGCTTCAGTCAGAACCTTAGTGGTCTCCTGGAAGGAAGCAGCTGACAGGAAGGAATCGGTTGCAAGAGATGCCTTGGTGATACCGAGCATTCCCTGTTTTCCAACTGCAGGACGTAAGCCCTCAGCTTCCAGTTTCTCATTTACTTCCTCATACTCAAGGAAGTCAACAAGTGTTCCTGGCAGGAACTCGGAGTCTCCGTTGTCCTCGATGCGGATCTTCTTCAGCATCTGGTGAACGATAACCTCGATATGCTTATCGTTGATCTCAACACCCTGGAGACGGTATACACGCTGAACCTCACGAAGCATGTAATCCTGAACGGCACGAACACCCTTGATTCTAAGGATATCATGCGGGTTTACACTACCTTCGGTAAGCTCATCACCGGCTTCCATAACCTGTCCGTCCATGATCTTGATACGGGAACCGTATGGGATCAGGTAGGTCTTGGATTCTCCAGACTCTGGATCTGTTACGATGATCTCTCTCTTCTTCTTGGTGTCATTGATTGTAGCAACACCAGGAATCTCAGTGATAACGGCAAGTCCTTTCGGCTTTCTTGCCTCGAAAAGCTCCTCGACACGAGGAAGACCCTGTGTGATATCTCCACCGGCAACACCACCAGTATGGAAAGTACGCATGGTCAGCTGTGTACCAGGCTCACCGATAGACTGTGCTGCGATGATACCGATGGACTCACCAACCTGTACCGGCTCACCGGTAGCCATGTTGGCACCATAACACTTCGCGCACACACCAACCTTGCACTTACAGCTCAGGATGGTACGGATCTTAACCTGCTCTACAGCACCTCCGGTAATGTTGTCCACGCCCTCTTTCATGATACGTGCGGCACGCTTCGGAGTAATCATGTGGTTTGCTTTTACAAGGATTTCACCGTCTTTATTCTTAATGGTCTCGCAGGAGAAACGGCCTGTGATACGATCCTGAAGGCTCTCGATCTCCTCCTTGCCATCCATGAAACCTTTTACATACATACCGGAAATCTCGGATCTGTTCTCACAGCAGTCCATCTCACGTACGATCAGGTCCTGAGATACGTCAACAAGACGTCTTGTCAGGTAACCGGAATCGGCTGTACGAAGAGCGGTATCGGAAAGTCCTTTACGAGCTCCATGAGCGGACATGAAGTATTCCAGTACGTCCAGACCTTCACGGAAGTTTGACTTGATAGGAAGCTCGATTGTATGTCCGGTTGTATCGGCCATCAATCCACGCATACCAGCAAGCTGTTTGATCTGCTTATCAGATCCACGGGCACCGGAGTCAGCCATCATGAAGATGTTGTTGTACTTATCAAGTCCGGACAGAAGTGCATGAGTCAGCTCATCGTCAGTCTTCTTCCAGGTATCAACAACCTCTTTGTAACGCTCTTCCTCGGTAATAAGACCACGCTTGTAGTTCTTGGTGATCTTGTCTACAGTATCCTGGGCAGCCTTGATCATCTGCGGCTTCTGCGGCGGCACAGTCATATCAGAAATAGATACGGTCATGGCAGCTCTTGTAGAATACTTGTAACCCATAGCCTTGATAGCATCCAGAACCTCAGCGGTCTTGGTTGCTCCGTGAGTGTTAATAACTTTTTCAAGGATCTGTTTCAGCTGTTTCTTACCAACCAGGAAGTCAACCTCAAGAAGAAGCTCATTTCCCGGAATGCTTCTGTCAACAAATCCAAGATCCTGCGGCAGAATCTCATTGAACAGGAAACGTCCCAGTGTAGACTGTACATTGCCTGTGAAAGTGCTTCCATCCGGCATTACCTTGCTGGTACGTACAAGAATCTTGGACTGCAGGGTAATTACCTGGTTCTCATATGCCAGAATTGCCTCGTTTACGCTCTTGAAGAACTTGCCTTCACCCTTGTTTCCAGGTCTTTCCTGGGTCAGATAGTAGATACCAAGGACCATATCCTGTGAAGGAACGGCTACCGGACCACCATCGGAAGGTTTCAGCAGGTTGTTCGGAGACAGAAGCAGGAAACGGCACTCTGCCTGTGCTTCCTGGGAAAGTGGAAGATGGACAGCCATCTGGTCACCATCGAAGTCAGCGTTGAAAGCGGTACAAACAAGCGGATGAAGCTTAATCGCCTTACCTTCTACAAGGATCGGCTCGAACGCCTGGATACCCAGACGATGCAGTGTAGGTGCACGGTTCAGCATAACCGGATGCTCTTTGATAACATCTTCGAGAACATCCCATACAGCTGGCTCAAGCTTCTCTACCATCTTCTTGGCATTCTTAATATTGTGAGAGGTACCGTTTGCTACCAGCTCTTTCATTACGAAAGGCTTGAACAGCTCGATTGCCATCTCTTTCGGAAGACCACACTGATAAATCTTCAGCTCCGGTCCAACGACGATAACGGAACGTCCGGAGTAGTCAACACGCTTACCAAGAAGGTTCTGACGGAAACGTCCGGATTTACCTTTCAGCATATCGGAAAGGGATTTCAGGGCTCTGTTTCCAGGACCTGTTACCGGGCGGCCGCGGCGGCCATTGTCGATCAGGGCGTCAACTGCTTCCTGAAGCATACGTTTCTCATTGCGGACAATGATATCCGGAGCACCAAGCTCAAGAAGTCTCTTCAGACGATTGTTACGATTAATGATTCTTCTGTACAGGTCATTCAGGTCAGATGTTGCGAAACGTCCGCCATCCAGCTGTACCATAGGACGAAGATCCGGCGGGATTACAGGAACAACGTCAAGGATCATCCACTCAGGACGGTTGCCTGACTCACGGAAGGACTCAACAACCTCAAGACGTTTGATGATTCTTGCACGCTTCTGGCCTGTTGCCTTAACCAGCTCTGCCTTTAATTCAGCGGAATCCTTCTCAAGGTCGATTGCCATAAGGAGCTCCTTGATGGCCTCAGCACCCATGCCCACACGGAAGTTGTTTCCGTAGGACTCACGGGCATCCTGATACTCTCTCTCAGTCAGGATCTGCTTGTACTGGAGTCCGGAATCAGCCGGATCCAGTACGATATAGTTTGCAAAGTAAAGGACTTTCTCCAGTGTTCTTGGAGTCAGATCCAGGATAAGTCCCATACGGGACGGAATACCCTTGAAATACCAGATATGGGAAACAGGAGCAGCAAGCTCAATGTGACCCATACGCTCTCTACGAACGGAAGCCTTGGTAACCTCAACGCCGCATCGGTCGCAGACAACACCTTTATAACGGATTTTCTTATATTTACCACAGTGGCACTCCCAGTCCTTGCTCGGTCCGAAAATTCTTTCACAGAAAAGTCCGTCTTTCTCCGGTTTCAAGGTACGGTAGTTGATGGTTTCCGGTTTTAAAACCTCACCTCTTGACCACTCTCTGATCTTTTCCGGGGACGCCAGTCCGATTTTAATGGCATCAAAAGTCATTGGCTGATATGTTTCATTGGTATTGGTTGATTCTGCCATGTATTCTTTTCCCCTTTCTACTCTTCGATATCATCGTAGGAATCGTCGATTTCGGATTCATAATCCTCATCTTCGTCCTCGTCCACATCAACAAGCTCCTCGCCGTCAAACTCCTGCTTGGTGTAGCCGTGTTTGCTGAAGGATTCCTGGTCTCTGTGTCCTCTGGAATCTCCCTCGATAACTGCTCGAAGGTCGGTTTCGCCGTAATCTACATTCTCCATGATCTGAACTTCTGTCTGATCATCCTTGAGTACGCGCACATCCAGGGCCAGGGACTGAAGCTCTTTAAGAAGTACCTTAAAGGATTCCGGAATACCAGGCTCAGGAATATTGTCACCCTTGATGATTGCTTCATAAGTCTTCACACGACCGACAACATCATCGGATTTAACTGTCAGGATTTCCTGGAGTGTATAGGATGCACCATATGCCTCCAGAGCCCAAACCTCCATCTCTCCGAAACGCTGTCCACCGAACTGGGCTTTACCACCCAGAGGCTGCTGTGTAACCAGAGAGTAAGGACCTGTGGAACGGGCATGGATCTTATCATCAACCAGATGATGCAGCTTCAGGTAATGCATGTGTCCGATTGTGGTCGGGCCATCGAAGAACTCTCCGGTACGTCCGTCACGGAGCTGAACCTTACCGTCTCTGGAGATCGGAACTCCCTTCCACAGTGCTCTGTGGGCTTTGTTCTCATCCAGATACTGCATTACATCAGGTGCCAGAATATCTTTGTATTTCTCACGGAACTCTTCAAAGTCCTCTGTATTTACATAGTCATTTGCAAGTTCCAGTGTATCCTGGATATCATTCTCGTTTGCACCATCGAATACCGGTGTGGAAATGTTAAAGCCAAGTGCCTTGGCAGCAAGGCTTAAGTGGATCTCCAGGACCTGTCCGATGTTCA
>CAVJRB010000058.1:0-6279 GCA_963651655.1 bacterium
GCGTTATCGTAATCAACGTTATGTTCACAATCCCAAGCGCTATTTTCACAGAGGCATTCTTAAGCTTTATCGGTATCGGTCTGGCAGAGCCGCAGGCTTCCCTTGGTGTATTGATCAACGGCGGCTATCAGGTACTGCGTATGTATCCGCACGTACTGGTTTTCCCGGCTATCGTTATCGTACTGATTATGGTATGCTTCAGTATTCTGGGCGACGGACTTCGTGATGCCCTTGATCCGCAGATGAGAAAGTAGGTACAGCTATGGGAAAAATATTAGAAGTAAAGAATCTTACCATCCACATCAAGACGCACAAAGGTGTTGTACAGGCTGTGCGCGGCGTGGATTTTTACCTGAATGAGCAGGAGACCCTTGCAGTGGTTGGAGAGTCCGGTTCCGGAAAATCCATTACCATGAAGGGCGTTATGGGAATTCTTCCCAAGAATGGAAAAGTAGTAGACGGAACTGTTATGTTCGAGGGAAATGACCTGACCAAATACACAGAGCGTCAGATGCAGCAGGTCAGAGGAAGCGAGATCGCCATGATCTTCCAGGATCCCATGACCTCCCTGAACCCTACCATGAAGGTTGGAAAACAGATTGAGGAAATGCTCAAGGAGCACCGCAAGGAGATGAGCAAGGCAGACCGCAAGGCAAGAGCCATTGAGCTTCTTTCTCTGGTTGGAATCTCCAACCCGGAGGCACGTTATGACCAGTATCCTCATCAGTTATCCGGCGGTATGAGACAGCGTGTTGTGATCGCCATTGCCCTTGCATGCGATCCCAAGGTGCTGATCGCAGATGAGCCTACCACAGCACTTGACGTAACCATCCAGGCACAGATCCTGGACCTGATGCGCGACCTTCAGAAGAAGATCAAGACCTCTATTATTATCATTACCCACAACCTTGGCGTTGTGGCAAACATTGCAGACCGTGTAGCAGTTATGTACGGCGGCAAGCTGGTTGAGACCGGTGATGTGGCAGATATTTTCCACAACCCATGTCACGAGTACACCAAGGGACTTCTCCGTTCCATTCCGAAAGCACACGAAAAAGGCGGCGAGCTTCAGGCCATTCCAGGTACTCCTCCGGATCTGATGGATCCGCCGGTGGGATGTCCTTTTGCTGCAAGATGTCAGGAGACTATGATCGTTTGCCAGAAATTTATGCCGGATTATACCGAATGCGGCAAGAATCACAAGTCAGCATGCTGGATGCTGGATGAGATGGCACAGGAGGTAAAAGCTGATGAAAAATGATGACAAGCAGGTGCTTCTTGACGTAAAGAACCTGAAGAAATATTTTGATGTTGGAAACAAAAAGATCCTGAAAGCAGTGGATGACGTTTCCCTTCAGATCTACAAGGGCGAGACTCTTGGTCTGGTAGGAGAGTCCGGATGCGGTAAATCCACATTTGGAAGAACTGTGATCCATCTTTATGAGCCTACCGAAGGAAGCGTAACCTTCGATGGACTGAAGATTGACAAGAATCTGGATAAGAAGCAGAGACATGAGCTTTGCAGAAGAATGCAGATGATTTTCCAGGATCCATATGCATCCCTGAACCCAAGAAGAAAGATTCTGGATATTGTAGCAGAGGGAATTGATGCTCACGGCCTTGCAGCGAATAAGAAAGAGCGTAACGACAAGGTCCTGGAGCTTCTTGAGACAGTTGGACTGCAGGCAGAGCATGCAGACCGTTTCCCTCATGAGTTCTCCGGCGGACAGCGCCAGCGAGTTGGTATCGCCCGTGCACTTGCAGTAAACCCGGATTTCATCGTTTGTGATGAGCCGATCTCCGCACTGGACGTTTCCATTCAGGCGCAGGTAATCAACCTTCTGGAGCAGCTTCAGAGAGAACGAGGACTGACCTATCTGTTTATTGCCCATGACCTTTCCATGGTGAAGCACATCAGTGACCGTATTGGTGTTATGTACCTGGGATCACTGGTTGAGCTTGCTGAGAGCGAGGAGCTTTTTGAGAACCCCATGCATCCGTACACCAAGGCTCTTCTTTCCGCCATCCCGATCCCGGATCCGGATATTGAGAAGAACCGTCAGAGAATCATGCTGGAGGGTACTCTTCCGAACCCGATCGGACTTGGAGATGAGTGTAAGTTCTGCAGCCGCTGTCCGGTTTGCAAGGACAGCTGTCATAAGAGCCAGCCGAAGCTTGTTGAGGTAAAACCGGGACATTTCGTTGCCTGCAGCCAGGTGCAGTAGATAAGCACTCTGTACAGCAATGACCAGCAGGTTTTCTAAAGAAGGATGTGTTGTCTGTGGACAATATTATTTAGAAGCTTTCTGGTAAGCCGCTGTCAGATAACCGAAATGTGAACGGGAAACAGGAGGAAGAAGGATGTTCATTGAAGAAAGGCAGCAAGCCATCGAGAAAGTCCTTCGGGAACAGGGGAAAGTCCGCGTCCGGGAACTGAGCGAAATGTTCCAGGTGACAGAGGACTGCATCCGTAAAGATCTGAAAACTCTTGAGAATGCCGGCAAATTAAAAAGAACTTACGGTGGTGCGATTCTTTCCCAGGATTACCCGCTGGAAAGAGATGTTATCGACAGAAGAAATTATCATGTGGAAAAGAAAAAGGTGATCGCGGCCAAGGCCATGAACCTGATCCGGGAAAGAGAGGCGATCTTCCTGGATATTTCCACAACCAATATTGAACTTGCCAAGCTGATCGCGAAATCCAATATGCAGCTTACCGTAGTGAGCAACATGATCGATATTCTGCAGCTGCTTGCGAAAAATCCCAAGATCACAGCTATTGGAACCGGTGGAATCATGTATCCCACTGTAAACGGGTTCCTTGGCTCTGCGGCTATCCAGGTGATTCGCCAGTACAGTTTTGACCGGGCTTTTATGGGAAGCTGCGGAATTGATATGATGGACCACACCGTTACCACTTTAGGAGTGGAGGACGGCCTGACTAAGAAAGCTGCTATTGAGAGCAGCAGACATAAGTACGCTGTGATGGAGCGGGAGAAATTTTATTTTAATGAATCTTACAAATTTACACAGCTGGATGCGCTGGATGGAATTATCACAGACGAGTTTCCTGACAAGTCGGTGCAGGATATGCTGGATTCCCTGGGCGTTGCCTTATATTAGGCGCGTTCTGGCTGGGTGAAAGGAAAAAGAGGATATGGAAAAGTTTATTTTGGAGGTATGCGCAGATTCTGTGGAATCTGTACTTGCCGCTGAAAAAGGCGGAGCGGACCGGATTGAGCTTTGCGGGAATGTGGTGATTGGAGGAACGACCCCTTCTGAGAGCCTTTTCCGTGAGATCAGAGAGCACAGTGATATTAAGATCCATGCTCTGATCCGCCCAAGATTCGGTGATTTTTGTTATACAGATTATGAATTTGATATTATTCGTTCAGAAGTGAGAAGATTCCGTGAGCTGGGAGCGCAGGGCGTGGTGATCGGTATGCTGCGGCCGGATGGTTCTCTGGATGTGGAGCATCTTGCACAGCTGATGGAGGAAGCGAAGGGAATGTCCGTCACCCTGCATCGTGCATTCGATGTGAGCAGGGATCCTATGGAAGCTCTTGAGCAGGCCATTTCCCTTGGTTTTCACACCATTCTTACATCAGGACAGAAGAATAACTGCGTGGATGGTTCCCCGCTTCTTGCTGACCTGGTGAAGGCAAGTGCAGGCCGTATTCATATTATGGCTGGCGCCGGGGTGAATGCAGATGCCATTTCTTCTATCTATGAGAAGACCGGAATCACAGATTATCATATGACGGGCAAAATTGTGCTGGAAAGTGAGATGCAGTACCGCAAGGACGGAGTGAGCATGGGCTTGCCGTCTCTGAGCGAGTTTGAGATTTTCAGGACCAGCGAGGCAGAGGTAAGAAGAGCCCGGAACGTACTGGATATTTTGTGATGGAGCAGCGGACGGGTGCCGCTGGCTGTCTCCGTCACGTTACACGCTCTTTCACAAAAAAGAACAGTTTTTTCGTGAAAGGGCGTTTTTTCTATAATAATAAACTTCTTTCGATGAGGAGGATGAGTATATGTTTCTTCAGAACAGTGAGAAGAAAATTGAAGAAGAATTTTTGAAATTAACAGAGAAGCTTGGAGCGGACAGAGAGCCGCTGAAGACCATCTGCAGCAAGCTGGATGCCTGTGACAGGGACCTGGCGCTGGCTATGAAATATTTGTATGTGACAGCGCCGTATAGTGATCTGGTAAATTATTCTTTCGAGGATATTAAGGATTTTGCACAGCATGGATTGTTTCTTTACAACAACCTGGAGCGGGTGCATGAATTGCCGGAGGAGATGTTTCTGAATTATATTCTGGATCATAGAGTGAATGAGGAAGAGGTGCTTCCCTGCAGAACGCTTTTCTGGAATGCGTTAAAGGATCGTATTGCGGGAAAAAATGCGAAAGATGCGGCAATTGAAGTAAATTACTGGTGCGCCGAGGAAGCTACTTATCACAGCGGAGATGACAGAACCCTTCCGGCTCTTACGGTGTACAGAAGAGGCTATGGACGCTGCGGCGAGGAGTCTGTTTTCCTGGTAAATGCACTTCGAAGCGTGGGAATCCCGGCCCGTCAGGTGTATGTGCCAAGATGGTCCCACTGTGATGACAACCATGCATGGGTAGAGCTGTTGTGCGATGGAAAGTGGTATTTCACAGGAGCCTGCGAGCCCCTTATGATTCTGAACAAAGGCTGGTTTACCAATGCTTCCTCCAGAGCAATGATGGTTCATTCCCGATTGTTTGATCTTTTCCCGGCAGAGGGAGAGGATGTGATCGGCAAAGAGGGTGCAGCTGTTATGCTGAACCAGACTGCGCGTTATGCCAAGGTAAAGACGGTCACTGTGAAGGTTGCAGACCGCGCAGGTGCTCCGGTGAAAGAGGCCCAGGTGCAGTTCCAGGTTCTGAACATGGGAGAATATTATCCAATTGCCAGTGCGAAGACCGATGAAAATGGAACAGTTTCACTGGTTACCGGGCTTGGAAGCGTGCGTGTTGCCGCATTCTGCCCGGATCTGGAAGGATTTGCCCAGGCAGATGTGGATACCAGGGATCAGGAGATTGTAGAACTGACTCTTACTGGGGAGGCTGTGGCAGAAGAAGACTGGAGAGCTGATGTGATCGCACCTGTAGATACCCCGGTGAATCCGGATATGCCCACACCGGAGCAGAAAGCCACTGGAACCCGCCGCCTGAATGAGGCGAATCAGCTTCGCCGCAAGAAGAAAGAGAACTGGGTGAATCCGGAGCTGACCGCATTCCTTGCAAAAGAGGAGGAGAAAGAGCTTCGCCAGGCGATGGCGGATGTTTTGTCACAGAAGGATCACACGGACTGTGTGTGCAGCGTGCTGGAAGAACATCTGTCCTATGGCAGAATTTATGCACAGCAGTATAGAGAAGCAGATGAGTACGATTTATATATCAACTATGTTTTGAATCCCCGTGTAGAGTACGAGCTTCTTCGCCCATACCGCAAAGGTATTCTCTCATTCTTTACAGAAGAGCAGAAGGCTGCTTTCCTTGAGAACCCGGTGGAAATCTGGAACTATATCAAAGAACACATTACTGCTTACCCGTACAATGAGCGCGAGACTGTAATGGAAACTCCATACGAATGTCTGGTATCCGGAATCGGAACGGAGCGCTCCCAGAAAGTGCTTTTTGTGGCAATTGCCCGTACTCTTGGGATTCCGGCCAGATTAAATCCAGGAAGCCATGTAATGGAATACTGGGATGAATGCCAGTTTGTATCTGTTCTGAAACAGGAGAAATGGAGCGCAGCCCTTTCTCTGAAAAAGGAAGAGGGTACCCAGTGGAATTATTATCAGAACTGGACCATTGGACGCCTTGTTGGCAGCGAGTATGTTTCCCTGGATCTTACAGGCAGAAGCTGGGAGGGCGACACTCTGGAACTGGCGCTGATTCCAGGTACATACCGGATCATCACCACCAATCGCCTGCCAAACGGAAACCAGTTCTCCTGGGAAAAGACCATTCTTGTAAAGGAAGGCGAGAGACACTGCGAGACCCTGCGCCTTCGGGAAGCGCAGCTTGGGGATATGCTGGAGCGCATTTCCCTGCCGGAATTTGAGGTAAAAGATGCAGATAGCGGAATTGTGGACTGCGCAGACCTTACCCGGGGCGGCAAGAAAATCCTCATGTGGCTGGAGGAGAGCAGAGAACCTACCGAGCACATTTTGAACGAAATGCTGGAACATGCAGAAAAATTCCACCAGTTTGAATCCTGTATTTCTTTTATGATCCGTACTGAGG
>CAVJRB010000058.1:6289-7905 GCA_963651655.1 bacterium
GTACTGAGGAAGCCAAGGGTGACCCGCTTCTTGCAAAGGTTCTGAAGACTTTCCCGAAGATTTCCGTTTACTACGATTCCTTCGAAGAAAATATTGAGCTTCTGGGCAGAAGAATGTATGTGGACCCGGATAAGCTTCCCCTGATTCTGGTGACAAACGGAGAATCTGTGGGAATTTATGCAACCAGCGGCTACAATGTAGGAACCGGCGATATGCTGATCCGTATTATGGAAGAGGTACCGGAGGCGTAAGCGCCGCCAGACAGCTTGAAAATAAAAAATGATTTCTAAGTGGAGTATATTATGAATAATTACACAGAAATTCACCCGGATGGAAAAAGAGCCTATCAGTTTGTTGCGGATACTGCCTATGTCCGTGAGTCCGGGACAAAAGGGGAACACAAGGCAGCAGAATACATCCTGAAGGAAGCGGAAAAAATCGCAGCCCAGCCAGGAAAAGAAACCTATATCCAGACTCCCCGCATGGAATTTTTCCAGTGCCCGGATTTCCAGGAGAAAAAGGCTGAACTGACCATCTGCCAGCCTTATGAGAAGTCTTATCGGGTGCGTGCATATTTGAACGGTGCATGCACTCCGGCAGAAGGCATCACTGTCCCGTTCCTTTTTGTGGGAAAAGGAGATGACATCAGCCTTTCCCAGGCGAAGGGTGCTGTGGTGCTGGTGTGCGACCCTGTACGGGAGGATATGATCAATAAGATCAAGGATGCTGGTGCTGCTGGATTTGTGACGGTTTGCGGTACGCCTCTTGATCAGGGAGAGGATAAAACTCCTATGCAGTACCGCCGCAAGGCATGCAACCTTCCGGGCGCAGCCATTCACTATCTGGATGCCGTGGAAATTGTAGAAAAGGAAGCTTCCATGTGCAGGCTGAATATCCAGCAGAGCGAAATTTCCCGGAATTCTGCCAATGTGGCAGTCCGCATTCAGGGAAATGAATTTCCAGAGGAAATCGTGACTGTGACAGCACACTATGATTCTGTGCCAGAGGGACCTGGCGCTTACGACAACATGTCCGGCGGCGCTATGGTGATGGAAGCGTTCCATTATTTTGCAGAGCACAGACCAGCCAGAACTATGGAATTTATCTGGTTTGGTTCCGAGGAGAAAGGACTGATCGGAAGCCAGAACTATGTGAAATCCCACGAAAATGAAATGGGCAGACATGTATTTAATCTGAATGTAGATCTGGCAGGCCAGCTTCTTGGCGGAAATGTACTGGGAGTGACCGCAGATCCGACTGTGTGCACTGCGCTGAAAGAGCTTATGGAGGAAAATCAGCTTGGAGTAACCATCAAGAACCAGGTTTGGGCCAGCGACTCCAACACTTTCGCATGGAAAGGGGTCCCGGCGCTTACCTTGAACCGCGATGGCTTCGGCATGCATACGAGACACGATACTGTAGAATATATTTCTCCCCGTGCGTTGGCGGAAGGTGCGAAAACCCTTTGCACAGCTGCCGCATGGGCGGCAAATGAGCCGCAGCTTTCCTTTGAGCGGGAAATCCCGGCGGATATGAAGAAGGAACTGGAGAAGTATTTTGCCTAGAGCGTGTTTGAAAAATCATTCCCGCAATCTGCACGCCCCACTTTGCGGTAT
>CAVJRB010000059.1:0-10308 GCA_963651655.1 bacterium
GCACGTAGCCAATCTTGCACATGTAGAACTGTATGGCAGACTTGCAAAAGTATTTTTATATACAGGTGTAATTGCTGTTCTTTTGGGAATATTCCTGCTGCTTTTTTCCATACCTGCCACAAGAGCTAAAATCTGCAGGCTTGGAAAATCCATGTGGAAGCATAAAATCGCGTACATACTGCTTCTTCCAACCTTTTTGCTTGTATGGTTCTTTAATTACAGAGGAATTCTTACTGCCTTTGTGAGAGCCTTTACCAATTGGTCCACCACCAACAATACAGTGGCAAAAATGGAATTTGTAGGATTGGATAACTTCAGAAGAATGTTTTCAGAGGGATATTTCCTAATCGGAATGAAAAACCTGATTCTCCTCGTTGTAACCGGAATCCTTAAGGTTTTGACTATGCCGCTGCTTGCAGCATGGCTGGTTTATGCAGTAAACGGAAACAAACGGAAATATCTCTATCGTTTCCTGTTTGTACTTCCTGTAGTAGTGCCGGGAGTTGTTATGGCGATGACCTGGCAGAAAATTTATGATCCAAACATCGGACTTTTAAATGAGGTTCTTGGAGTGCTTGGAATGAGCGGACTGCAGCAGGTATGGCTGGGCAACTCCAAAACAGCGATCTGGGCGATCATCTTCATGGGATTTCCATTTATATCTGCTATGGCATTCCTGGTATATTACGGAGGCTTTATCAATATCGGAAAAGAAATCGAAGAATCTGCAAGAGTGGATGGTGCCAATCGGCATCAGATCTTCTGGAAGATCCAGTTCCCTATGATCAGACCACAGCTGAGTATTATGATCACCCTTACTCTGATCGGTGTTATGCAGGACTTCAACAACATTTACATTATGACAGGCGGCGGCCCTGGAACTTCCACTTATGTGCCGGCTCTTGAGCTTTACCTGAATGTGGCACAGTTTGGAAGATACGGATATGCGTGTGCTTTGGGAGTGGTTCTATTTGCCTTTACAATGGCGATTACTTTGATCAATATGCGGCTGACAAGAGAGAAGGAGGACTGAGAACATGAGCAAAAAACGGGCAGAATTTCGTTTTCAGACAATTGTGACAGTGATCATTATTTTGCTTCTTCTGATCTGCTTTATACCGATCGCGCTGATGATCATGCTGTCATTTAAAACAAATGCTGAGGTTTACAGCAATTTCTTTGCACTTCCAAAGAGCCTGAACTGGGGAAACTATGCTTCTGCAGTAGGACTTCTTGGCAGAAATATGTTTAATACAGTTGCAGTTGTGGCAATTGCGGTGGTTCTGACTTTAATCCTGTCTGCTATAGGCGGATATGTTTTTGCAAGAATGAATTTTCCAGGGAAAAATCTGCTGTACGTGCTTCTGATGGCACTGATGATGATTCCTGGTATTCTGTATCTGGCACCAAATTATGCACTGGTGCAGCAGTATGGAATTTTTAATACCTGGTGGGCACTGATTCTGCCCTGGATTTCAGGGGGACAGATTCTTGGAATTGTACTATGCAGAAACTCAGTCGAGGCACTTCCAATAGATCTTTTTGAGGCGGCCAAGCTGGAAGGCTGCGGAGAAATCCGTACACTGGTGTATATTACAGTTCCTCTTGTAAAACCCATTCTTTCTACCATTGCAGTACTGAAAATGGTAGATTACTACAACGATTTTATCTGGCCAATGATGGTAATTGAGTCCAACGCGAAACAGGTGATCACAGTTGCAGTTCGTGTGTTTGCTGCATCACAGTCTGCTGGAGGCGGACAGATCGGACCTATGTTTGCAGGATATGTAATTGCTACAGTTCCTGTATTTATCCTGTTTTTGTTTACCTCCAGACTGTATATGGAAGGTATGACAGCTGGTGCTGTAAAGGGATGATTTTCATAGAAAAAGAGGAGGATACACATGAAGGTAACAAGCTTAAGAACAAACCATTTTGAAAATCCCATTGGATATCAGATTTCTCCCCTTTCTTTGTCCTGGAAGGTGGAAGAGGCAAAGGGCAAAAAAACGCAGATGGCACAGGTGAAAATTTTCCAGGATCCGCTTCTGACCAAGGTGGTATGGGACAGTACAAAAAGAACAGATCTGAATTCTGCATCCTGTCAGCCGGACTTTGTGCCGGAAGAGCGGACCAGGTATTTTTGGCAGGTAGAGGTGTGGGATGATGCAGGAGATTATGGCATTAGCGAGGCTGCCTTTTTTGAAACAGCTCCAACAGCAATAAATGGAAAATGGATTACCGCACCTTTTGAGAAAGAAGCCCACAGCGTATATCAGAAAACGTGGGAACTTCCCGAAACAGAAAATGAGGTGAAAAGTGCCCGGCTTTATATTTCCGGCATGGGACTTTATGAGGCCTATTTAAACGGAGAAAAGGTAGGAGATGAATATCTGACGCCTTTCTATAACGACTACAATCACTGGATCCAGTTCCAGAGCTATGATGTAACAGGCATGCTGAAGGCAGGAAAAAATGAACTTGGTGTTATGCTGGGAAATGGCTGGTATAAGGGACGTTTTGGATTTATTGACAAAATGGATCGCCTGTATGGGGATACCCAGGCACTGATCTGCGAACTTGAAGTAATTTTGGAAAACGGAGAAAAGGTGGTAATTTCTTCTGATGAAAGCTTTCTGTGCCAGAAGTCTCCGGTTTTGTCCAGCAGCATTTACGATGGAGAGGTATATGATGAAAATCTTACCCCGAAGGAAGACGCATGGGTTCCAGCTGAGATCGCAGAGGAAAGCATTCAGGAATGGACGAAAAGACTGGTTCCCAGGTTCAGCCTTCCGCTTACTGTTCATGAGAAACTAAAACCGGTGGAAGTGATTCATACTCCGGCAGGAGAGACAGTCCTGGATTTCGGACAGAATCTGACTGGTCTTTTTAGCTTTTTCTGCAAAGAACCAAAAGGAGCTAAGATCCAGCTTCAGTTCGGAGAAATCCTTCAGGAAGAGAATTTTTATAATGAAAATCTGAGAACTGCCAAAGAAGAGTTTACTTATATTTCAGACGGAAATGAAAAACTGGTAAGACCTCATTTTACCTTCTACGGTTTCCGATACATGAAAGTAGAGGGAATTACAGATCTTGATGCGGCTGATTTTACCGCATATGCGTTGTATTCCCATATGGAGGAGACCGGACATATTGAAACATCCAATCTGAAGGTAAACAGGCTGTTTCTCAATGCTCTCTGGGGACAGAAGGGAAATTTTGTGGATACACCCACTGATTGTCCGCAAAGAGATGAGCGAATGGGCTGGACTGGGGATGCGCAGGTATTTTGTGCAACGGCAAGCTTCAATATGTACACGCCTGCTTTTTATCATAAGTTCCTTTATGACATGTCAGAAGAGCAAAAAGAACTGAATGGCGCGGTACCCCATGTTGTGCCGAATATCCTGGATCAGATCAATTTTGTTTTGGAGGATCCGAAACGGGCTGCCCAGCTTGGCATAAAGACAAGCCAGGAAAGCAATGGAAGCGGCGTGGCTCATGCGGATAAAAGTGACGACGCAGAAGAAACGGAAAACAGAGGAAGTGAAGAAGCAGGGACTGATACTGCTAAAAAAGAACCGGAGAAGGCAGCTGGCTCCTGTGCATGGGGAGATGCAGCAACTATTATTCCCTGGACCTCTTATGTATTTTTCGGCGACAAGACACTCCTGAAAAAAGAGTATGAAAATATGAAAATGTGGACGGACTACATCCACAGAATTGACGAGGAAAAATGCGGCGGAAAACGTCTCTGGTCTTACGGCTTCCATTTTGCAGACTGGCTTGCACTGGATAATTTCCATAAAGACAGCTGTTTGGGCGGAACCGACCCGTATTATGTAGCAAGCTGCTATTATCTGTATTCTGCTGAGCTGACAGCGAAAGCGGCAGCAGCTCTTGGAAAAGGCGAGGATGCAATTTATTATACCAGACTGGCAGAAGAGGTGCGGGAAGCAATTCGAAAAGAATATTTTACAGCAACTGGACGTATTGCAATTGATACCCAGACTGCCATGGTACTGGCACTGCGTTTTGGCATTGTGCCAGAGGATGCAAAGGAAAGACTGCTCCAGTCCTTGAAAACAAAACTGGAGGAAGAAAAGATTCATCTGACAACAGGCTTTGTAGGAACTCCTTATCTTTGCCCGGTGCTGACAGAAAATGGCCTGGCAGATTATGCCTATACTTTGCTTTTGAATGAAGATTTTCCAAGCTGGCTGTATGAAGTAAATATGGGTGCTACAACCATCTGGGAGCGCTGGAATTCCGTACTTCCGGACGGACGCATCAGCGATACCGGAATGAACAGCCTGAATCACTATTCCTATGGTTCTATTGTGGAGTGGATGTACCGATACATGTGCGGAATTAATCCGAATGAACATAAAGCCGGATTCCGGGAATTTGTGATCAAGCCATATCCAGACTGCAGATTTGAGTATGCCAAAGCAGATTACCAGTCTGTTTATGGACGGATTGAAAGCGGCTGGACAAAGACAGAGAAAGGCTGGCAGTTCCAGGTAACAGTACCTTTTGACACAACAGCACAGTTTGTTCTGGAAGAAAAACTGCAGAAGGAGTTTGGCAAAAAAATTTCTGTGGAAGCAGCCGGAGAAAAAGCTGCGTTAAGAGCGGAAGAAGCGCTGAAAAACGGTGGACAGGCGGTATTAGAGCCGGGAAGTTATGTGATCAGGGTCGAGGTATGAGAATAAAAGAGATTATTGGAGAAAAAGACCGGATTCGTTTTCTGCTGGAAAATGAATCCGGCAAAAAAGAAAAATATACAGTAAAAATACAGCGTTCTTTTGGAGTAAAAGAAGTGGGACGCCTGGAAGCTGAGGGGGAAGGAGAGTTTTCCATTCCAAGATTTATTGGAAAAGAGGATCTCCTGACAGCCGAATTCACAGTATCTTCCATGGAAAATCACACAGAAAAAACTGCGAAAGAAAAATTAGATGGACCAAAGTACGTAACGGATCTTTGTGGGGCATCCCTTTTTTCCAGTCCCTATCCAACCTTCAAAACCAAAAAGACTTTGTCTGAGTGCGGCGATGATTACGAGGCTCTGCAGATCGAGCAGACCGTTTTGAATATTAATCTTCCTGCAGTTATGACGGTTCATCCAGGGGAAAGGGACATTGAATTCAGGGTAAATGGAGAGTCTTATTTTTTCCTGGAAAAAAGGATTCTGGAAATTGATAAATTTATGGAACGGGCCGCAAGAAGAAAGATTGCAGTAACGGCCATCCTACTGAACTCCCCCAGACTGTTTGATTCAACAGGGGAAAAGGAACTGCTCGCAGACTGTATTCATCCTGATTTTGACTGGGAGGAAAAGAATACGTTTATCAGTGCTTTTCCTATGCGAACAAAGAAAGGACAGGCTTATTATCAGGCGTTTGTGGAATTTCTGGCATCCCGTTATGCAGGGAGCGAGGAAAAATACCAGTGCCTGAAAGGGATGATCGTTTCCAACGAAATCGACTCCCAGTATATCTGGGGAAATGCAGGAGAGAAGACTGTAGAAGAGTATATGGAAGAATATACAGAAGCTCTTCGGCTGACTTATCTGGCAGGACGGAAATATTATGACAATTTACGGGTGTATGTGTCTTTGGATCATCTGTTTAATATTTCCTATGATCAGGCTTCCTGTCTGGCACCGCAGCCTAAGCGGTATTATTGTGGAAGGCAGGTGCTGGAGCTGCTTAACGAAAATGGACAAAGGGATGGAAATTTTGCGTGGAGCGTGGCATATCATCCTTATCCGGAAGACCTGAACCATCCTGATTTTTATAATGACAGAACCGTATCCTTTTATTTTTCCACGCCTCGTATTACCTACAAAAATATTGAGATGCTGCCGGCATATCTGGCGCAGGAACGCTTTTTGTACAGAGGACAGGAGCGTCGGATTATTCTTTCCGAGCAGGGCTTTAACTCAAAAGATGATGGGATTACGGAATATCAGGGAGCCGCAGCCTATTGCCTTGCTTATGAGAAAGTAAAGGCATTGTCCACAATCGATATGATGATGAACCATGCTTATGTGGATAACAAATATGAATTCGGGCTTCATCTGGGGATAAGAAAAGCTGGTGAGGATGGCAGTCCTGGAGAGCCGCGGCCCATTTATTATTGTATGAAAGATATGGGAACGGATCGGGAGAAAGAACGTGTGGAGGAAGCCAGAAGCTTTATTGGCGGACCACTGTTTGATTCCATTCTTCATCCGGAGATTGTGGCAGCAGATGATCCGAAAGCCGTGAATATGGAATTTTTCGAGGATGAGCAGGAACAGGGATAAGATGCAGGTATTGTAATGCAGGAGGATACCTATGGTTCATTTTAGAAGAAAAGAGTCGGCGCAGCTTTTTCAGATGACGTGGCCGGTTGTTCTGGAGCTTCTTATTACAGGTGTTATCAGTACAGGCTCTACCTATCTGCTGAATGGATATTCTCAGGGTGCAGTTGCAGTTGTGGGAAGCCTGTCGCAGATTGTTACGGTAACTGTGAATCTGTACACGGTTATATCCATTGGCTGCAGTGTTCTGCTGGCACCAATGGTGGGAGCGGGAAAACACCGGGAAGCGGGCAAGCTGATCCAGACTGTGCTGTATTCCAATCTACTGTTTAGTGTGGCTGTGAGTGTAATCATGGTATGCTGCATCAATTTCTTTCTTGGAATGATGCAGCTGGATCAGGCATTGTATCCCATGGGGCGTGAATATCTTTTGGCCAGTCTGGGGCTGTCCGTGATGCAGTCTCTTCTGGTTACCTATGTTGCGATTTTCCGCAGCTTTGGAAGAATGAAGGATGTGCTGATCTGTAATTTTACAGTATACCTGGTATGTTTTCTTGTGAACTGTTTTATTTATTTTGGAATTCCGCTGGAAAAACAGCACATACTTTTTTATACTCTTGCGGGAATTATTGGCCAGGGATGCGGTGTGCTTTACCTTCATGCCCGGCTGGATAAGCTTTTCTGGAAAAAATATGGACGGAGCCGGTTGCTGCCTGGAGAATGGAAGGAATATCTGAAAAAGGTACTTCAGTTTGGGACTCTGGGTGGGCTGGAAGGAATCTGTTATCTTATTATTCAGACCTTTGTAGTGTCTATGATGGGACTTCTTGGTACGCAGGCGCTGCTTGTGAAAGCTTATGCTGCTACTTTTGCAGGATATATGGTGCTCTGTGACAATGCGCTGGTGGCTTCTGTTTTCGTATTGACCGGACAGCATCTGGGCGAAAAAAATTATGATGCGCTTAGACGAACCGATAAAGAGGGAAACATTGCGGGAATTGTACTTACGGCGGTGGTCGGAATTGTTCTGATTGTATTCAGCAGATCTATTTTGCTGCTGTTTACTACAGACCCGGAAGTAATCCATCAGGTGCAGATCATGCTGTACATCCAGCTTGCTCTGGAAATTGTCCGCGTTCCCGTGGCTCTTCTGGTTGTAGAACTAAAAGGTGTGGGCGAGGTAAAGATCCCCTTCGCGCTGACCATTGCTGGAGGTATCTGCAATCTGGTTCTGTCCTGGATTTTCGGAATCCACCTGAAAATGGGACTCCCCGGAATCTGGATCGGATATTTCGGAGACCTCCTGTTCCGCCTGGCAGTGGGAGGATATTATCTAAAGAAGATTTTCAAACACCCGGAGAAATATTTGGAAAAGGTTAGTTTGTAATTTAATACTGCATATAATTTGAAGGAAGGTGCATTCATTTAGTGCCTTCCTTTTTTACGCGCTTCGCCGAATTTTGTCGAACGATTTTCCTTTGTTTTCTCCCTGTTCTGTGATAAACTCTTTCTATCTTATAAGAGCCTTTCTTTTAAAAGAATTTTCTTTGCTTCACTTCGAAGCGAATATTTCTCGAAACAAACTGACTACATTTGATGCGCATCAATGCCTTGTGGAAAAACAGGAGAGACTTTATGGAAAATAAGCTGAAACAGTATTTTCCTATGCTCAAAAGCAGGGAAGAGATACTGAAAGAAATTGATAACAGCATTATGATGACAGAGAAATTTTACAGCTGGAAAGAGGAGGAACAACAGGAATTCCTTGATTGCTGTACGGGAGTAAAAGGCGTAAAGCTTTTGTATGATGTGTATTTTAAAGAAATCATGAACCCGGAAACAGTACCGGAACGGCTGGAGGAATTCCTTAGTGTCCTGCTGAAGCAGAACGTGAAGATCATGGATGTTTTGCCAGGGGATGCTACCCGGCTTTCTGATGAATGTTCCCTGCTTATTATGGATATTCTGATACGGTTTGAGGATGGTACCTACTGCAATGTTGAGGTGCAGAAAATAGGATATGCTTTTCCTGGAGAAAGATGTGCCTGCTATTCTGCAGATTTACTTTTGCGGCAGTATAAAAGGGTTCGTGGGCAGAAGAAAAAGCATTTTAAGTACAAAGATATAAAAGGTGTCTATACCATAGTGCTTTTTGAAAAAAGTCTGGTACAGTTCCGCAAATATCCAGATGTATATACCCATTATTTCTGCCAGAAATCCAACACAGGACTTGAGATGAATTTACTCCAGAATTATGTGTTTATACCACTTGACATTTTTTCGCAGACTGTGCACAATAACGGTATAAGAAACCTGTTTGAAGCATGGCTTGTGTTTCTAAGTACCCATTCTCCGGAAATGATCATTAGACGGGTTACAGAGTATTCGGAGTTTAAAGCCGTGTATGAGCATTTATATTACATTTAGAAGAAGCCAATCGGACAATCGAAGTGCTTCAGAAACTGCTGGGAAAATAAAAATCATCAAAGCAATCCCCCGGAGCGCGGTATGCTTCCGGGGGCGCGTTTTATAAGAAAAATTTTCTGGCTTTTTCATTATTATGTGCCGCAAAATGGAGTGATTTATATGAAGTATGCAATTATTACCAAAGATATTCAGAGCTTACGAAGCATACAGACTATTATAGAAAAAAGAGAAAAAGCAGCAAATATTTTTATGGAATGCGATCTTGTGCGGGCAATGAAGGATAAGCGATTCAGGGACATTGATGTGTTGATAGTAGAAGCTGGAAGTGAGATGGATTCCAAAATTGGTCATCTTGTAAACAGAAGATGGGAAGACGGAAGACCTGAGGTAATTCTGATGTTGAGCTGCTGGTCGGAAGACATTTTTCGTAAAATAGAAAAATTATCTGACGTATTTTTACTGAATATACCGTTTGAGATAAGCAGTGCTGAAAAAGTCATCGAAAAAGCGGTTAATAGCAGAAAGCAGTATTTACACTATTCCAGGCTGCGTAAACAGGCAAATTATCTGGAAAATCATAAGCAAGTAATTCAACAGCAATTTTGGACAAGATTACTCAGCGGACAAATTTCTTTAAATCCATCGTATTTTTTAGCGGAAGCGATCAATTGTGGGGTGGAAATTCATTTGGAAGATTCTTTTCATATTGCAGTTATGAGCAGGAAACTGATAAAGGAAAGAAATATAGAAGTGGAACAGGAAAGCCGCACCCTTCTTTTGAATGCTGGAAATGAATGGTTTTCCAGTTGTGACGGAGACTATGTTCTTGTAGAGCAATTGCGTCCAATTCTTGTTGGAAGGAATATTCCCAATGAGGAATTTGTATATGAATGTGAAGAGTTCATAAAAAGTCTGGAAGAAAAAACCGGAATTCCATTGTGTATTTATTATGATGCTGGCATATACTGTGAAAATCTGCTATCAAGACTTCACTATGTAATGCTGGCAGAAAAGAAAGACTGGGTAGAAACTCCGGGAGTATATCCAGCGGTAGTACAGCAGCTGGGAAATGAGAAAGAAATGAAAATTATGCTTCCGGGACAAATAGAAACCTATCTTCAAAATGGTTATTACCTTGCGGCTATCCAGACTGTAGAAAATTATCTTACAGAGCTTGCTGCCAATGGAGAGGTGTCCAGCGGCTTTCTCAGGGCGCTGCGTTTAGACATGGAGCAGGTCATTATGTGTGTGTTAAGAGAAAAGTCAGTTCCAGCTCATAAAATTTTAATGGATAAAAACTTTAAGGATTTAACTGACAATGCGCATATTTCTATTGAAAGCTTTATGACATGGTTTCGTGTAGTTCTGGAACATTTCCCTCAGAATGAAAATGTTGTATCTCAGGTAGAAGAAATTCAGCAATATGTAAAGACACATATTTATGAAAATATAACAAGAGAAGATTTGGCAAAGCATTTGTATGTAAATCCGGATTATATGAGCAGACAGTATAAGCATAATACTGGAGAAACGCTGGGACATTATATAACCAGGGAAAAGATGAAGAAGGCTGC
>CAVJRB010000060.1:0-2547 GCA_963651655.1 bacterium
ATCTTATCCCTTGCGCTGTCCATATCTCGCTTGGCATACTGTGCAGAAACCTCCGGAATCATGGAAGTAGGAGCTGTGCTTGCAAGAGTCAGCGGAATATTGATCAGAGTCATATAGTAGCCATACTCTGCATACAGGCTTGTAATGGTATCATGGTCGATTCCCTTAAAGCCCTGAATGCCGGAATACATATAGCTGTTAATAAATCCATTTACGTTATAAATAAAAGAACTGAGGATAATAGGCATAACAATGAGGACAATATTTTTCATGACCTCGCCAGTGGCCTCATCCCGTGAATTGGTGTCACGAGCCAGTTTCTTATTAATCGTCTTCTTATTTACGCCATACACAAAGAGCATGAACAAAAGCGCAGAAGCAACTCCCGCACCGGTTCCCATAGTCGCACCAGCTGCACCCCATGCATTTCGCACAGACTCCTCTGCCCCACTAAACCGATTCAGCATCACACTGGACATCAGAATAGCAAAAACAGCTACAAAGCACTGCTCCACAATCTGAGATAAAGAAGTCGGCAGCATATTACGATACGCCTGGAAATACCCACGGAAGGTACCCAGAATTCCAGACAGGAAAATAGTCGGCGCCAGCATTTTCAAAGCCAATCTTGCACCGGACATGGATTCCGGCACCAGAACGGATGAACCAAAGAAACAGAACAGCGCCACAACGCCGCCCATTGCCACAACATAAAGAAGTGCACAGTGGAAAACCTTCTGTGCATCCCTGTAGCGCTTAAAAGCCAGCTTCTCCGCCATGATCTTGGACACTGCCTGCGGAATACTAAAAGAGGCGATCATCAGCAGGATAAAATAAACATTCTGGGCATAGTTGAAAAGGCCCATGCTGCTGTTTCCAAGAGTGCTGGAAAGCGGACTTTTATAAAGCATTCCGATGATCTTGGAAATCAGCGCCGCGATCATCAGGAATGATGCATTTTTTACAAGTGTATTGTCATTCTTTTTCCCCATATCTTAACTTTCCTTTGCAATATTTTCAATCTGCCAGTCAATGGGGGCAAGCCCGTTTTTCTCCAGAAATTCATTGGTCTGGCTGAAATGCCTGCATCCGAAAAATCCTCTTGACGCAGACAGTGGGCTTGGATGTGCAGCGGTAAGTACCAGCTGCTTCGGATTGTATAACATGGCTTTCTTCGTCTGGGCAGGTCTTCCCCAGAGAAGATACACAATAGGACGATCCTGGTCGTTTAAGGTACGGATCACCGCATCTGTAAACTGTTCCCAGCCAATTCCCCTGTGTGAATTTGCCTGATGGGCACGTACGGTAAGGACCGTGTTCAGAAGAAGGACTCCCTGCTTCGCCCATTTTTCCAGGCAGCCGTTGTCCGGAATATAGCATCCCAGATCACTGTGAAGCTCCTTATAAATATTCACCAGAGACGGCGGAATCTCCACATCCTCACGCACGGAAAAGCACAGACCATTGGCCTGTCCATCATTGTGATAAGGATCCTGTCCCAGAATTACAACCTTCACATCATTTAACGGTGTGAATTCAAAGGCATTGAACATATCCTGGGGCGGCGGAAAAATCTTCTTTGTGCGATATTCCTCCATCACTGTTTTATATAATTTGGCATAGTATGGCTGATGAAATTCATCCTTCAACGCCACCTGCCAGTCTCCTGAAATCTGACCCATTTACCTGTCACCTCATCTTATTGTATTGTTATCTTCTCACCGGAACGTCTTTTCCCGCAAGATAATCCTTTACCTGGGAAATCTCCAGTTCTTTGTAGTGGAACAAAGAAGCCGCCAGCACTGCATCTGCGCCGCCTTCTGTCAGTCCCTCATAAAAATGCTCCAGAGTGCCGGCGCCGCCGGAAGCAATTACCGGAATGGACACTGCATCTGCCACTGCCCTGGTAAGCGGAATGTCATATCCTGCTTTGGTACCGTCGCAGTCCATACTGGTAAGAAGGATTTCCCCGGCTCCAAGAGCCTCCACCTTCTTCGCCCATTCTATGGCATCAATGCCTGTATCCAGACGTCCGCCATGCTTGTAAATATTCCATCTGCCGTCTTCCCGCCTTTTGGCATCAATGGCAACCACCACGCACTGGCTTCCGAACTTGTCCGCGGCCTCCCGGATCAGTTCCGGTCGGTCAATAGCTGCAGAGTTCACAGAAATCTTATCCGCCCCCTCCCGAAGCAGTCTCTTAAAATCATCAACAGTACGAATGCCGCCCCCGACTGTAAAAGGAATAAACACATTGGCCGCAACCTTGCGCACCATATCCACCACAGTGTCACGCTGCTCGCAGGAGGCTGTAATGTCAAGAAATACCACCTCATCCGCTCCAGCCGCATCGTATGCCTTGGCAATCTCCACCGGGTCTCCGGCATCCTTCAGATCTACGAAATTCACGCCTTTCACCACTCGCCCGTTATTCACATCCAGACAGGGAATAATTCTCTTCGTAAACATCCTTATGCCTCCTTCCCAAGCTTTGCGAAATTCTCCAGTATCTTAAGACCATATTTACTGCTCTTCTCCGGATGGAAC
>CAVJRB010000060.1:2611-3378 GCA_963651655.1 bacterium
GATCCTCGGCCTGCAGATAATAGGAATGGACAAAGTATACGTATGTCTGCTCCGGAATTCCCTGAAACAGCCGTCCGTCATTTTGAAGATGAAGGGAATTCCATCCCATGTGGGGAATCTTAAGTCCCTCTGCAGGCGGAATCTTCACAATCCTGCCTTTCAAAAGTCCAAGTCCCTCTACTCCCGAAGTCTCCTCACTGGACTCAAACAAAAGCTGAAGCCCCAGGCAGATTCCAAGAAACGGTGTCTTCTGGTCCGCGATCTGGCGGATTACAGGAACAAGACCGAATTTATTCAGATTATTCATGGCGTCTCCAAAGCTTCCCACTCCCGGAAGAATCACTTTATCCGCGTGCAAAAGCACCTGGGGATTTCTGGAAACCACTGTCTGCTCTCCCAGATAATGAAGAGCTTTTTCCACACTCTTTATGTTGCCGGCGTCATAATCAATTATACCAATCATTCGGGCTCCTCCTGTTGTCGTTTTTTCTAATCCATTCTTACAGTATAGCGCAAAAACAGGCGGTTGCAAAGAGCGAATTCCCTGCTGCCGCCTGTTTTGTTAGTTTGTCCTGTCTTGTCGAAATCCTGCTGCTTTTTTTATTGAAAATCACAAATACAAACTGTGCTTATCTGGCTATTTCCGATCCAGAGTAAACCAGAATTCCACGCCATTGTCAAAATTCTGTACGCCATATTCCTGATTCATGCTTTCCATGATGGCCTTTACAATGGATAAACCGATACCGCTTCCGCCGTATTCCCTG
>CAVJRB010000061.1:0-2674 GCA_963651655.1 bacterium
CTCTGTGACCATACAGGGAATTGCCTACCACGCCTGGGCTGTGTTTACCAACCTTCCTGCAGGCGCGGCAGATAATGGAGGCAAAGGCTATCTGGAGCATCTCATCGGCTACGAGGGCAGCTATTTAATCTACATGGCAGTGAGCTCACCCCAGGAAACAGTGATCGGGGACAACGCCCAGACAGAGCTTGCCCTGTCCTATTTTGAAGGACTGAGTGCGGACACCTACACAGGGGAAGTCACCCTTCACGACGGAACCAGAAAAACCATCACCGTTCCTGTTGCAAAGGATGACGCAAGCGGAACCTATTATCTGGCAGATGTGAACCGGCATATTTTCCTGGCAGATTATTACGACTACAATTTTCAGAACCAGTTTGTTCCCTGGACTTCCAGGGACAATACAGGCTGGCCGGAGCATTATCTCATTGCCTATGCAAACTACATAAAGGTTTATGATTTCTATAAAAATTACGGTCTGGATTCCGTGGACGGTTTCGGTTCCCCGCTTTTGATCCTCACCGATTACTGCGATATCCAGAAAGAACCCATCAACAATGCGGTTTATCTTGGAATGTGCGAGGGCTGGGCAGTTTTTTCCGCAAGCGCAGCCAATGATTTCGGGGAGTGCGTGGATGTGGCGGCCCATGAATTTACCCATGGAATCACGGCCTACACCACAGGGGGAAATCTGTACGAGAATGCTTACGGTGCTGTGAACGAGGGCATCAGCGATGTGTGCGGAAATTTGTGCGAAATGCTTCTTGAGGAAACGGCTGATTCCACCTGGCTTCTTGGGGAAAACAGCGGAATGCCGGTGAGGTGCATGAGTGATCCCTGGCAGTACGGACAGCCGGCAGCCCGTTATGACCGGTACTATTATCCGGAAACAAATTCGCCGGTGATGGATAACGATTACGGCGGCGTGCACATCAACAGTTCCCTGATCGGCTATGTAGGCTACCAGCTTTGTGCAGAGGGTTTGCCAAAGGAGCAGGCTTTCGGGCTGTGGATGGGAATGCTGCGGCTGATGACGCCTCTGTCCGGCTACGAGGATGTGCACCAGGCTCTGAAATTTTCCGCACAGATCCGCGGAATGGGAGAGTACTGGCAGAATAAGATTGATGAGGTCTGCGGGCGCGTGGGATATTAAAGTAGGTCCTCGGAATTTACACTTTTCATTTTACCATATACTTCATCTGAATTTGGTTTGCAAAGAAAATTAGAAAAAGTGAGGGATGGCTATGAACAGAAAAAAAGGGAATGCAATTTTGAAAGGAAGCCTGGCGGTTGTGACAGTGCTGCTTTGGGAGGGCAGTGGTATCTGCGGAAATCTGTATCCGGTATGGGCAGCAGATGAGAGCGTGGAATATGGACAGTACGGAACTTTTGATATGGGAAACGCCAAGAACGGGACTCTTGTCGGTGAAACGATTGGAACGGAAACAAGTGAAAATACAGACAAAAGCATCGGTGAAAACACAGGTGAGAACGTGGGCGAGAATACAGAGGAAGATACCGACGAGAATGCCAGTGAGAGTAACGATGGCAATGCCGTCGAAGACACAGATGGTGTCACAAATGGTGAAGCCGCGCCCTCTCTTGGGGAAAGATTTTCCAGCCTTGGAGAGGGCAACGGACTAAACGGCCTTCCCGGACGCATTCCTTCTGATGCAGACAGCGCAGGAAACACCCAGGATTCGCAGAACGCTCAGCTGGGAGCTTCTGTAAAAACATACAAATGCACAGAGATCACCGATCCTGCCACTGGCCTGAACGTGGCGCGAGGCTATGCCCCTTCCGATTACACCGTAAGCGGGGAAACCACCTGGTGCGGGCAGTGGCAGAGCATCAACGCTGCAGCCCAGGTTTATCTGGCGGCAATGAGCCCGGACCAGAATACCATTATGGGCTATTATTCCCCTGTAAGCTATGAGCAGATCCTGGAATATTCCCAGAATGGAGTGGATTTTTCTCAGCATCAGGACGGTGCGTTTGACAGTGAGTCCATGGTTCCCATGCTTCAGTTCATGACTGCAGATGGCTACTGTGACTATATGGCACAGAACATTCTTCCGGGACAGCAGCTTCAGATCGCAGGCCAGTCTGAAATTTCCCAGGAAGCCCAGGCGAAAATGGATGAGGCGGCGAACAATCTTTATCAGACCGTAAACCAGCAGCTGTCCCAGATGAGTACCGGGCTTGGCTTCAATGTGGACGGCGCTTATTACGGTGTGATGGAACGGACCTACAGCGTAACGCTTAACGGATATCCTTTTAAGCTGGATGTTATGAGCGCGGTGGAAGGGGTGCAGATCACGATTTCCGGGGAATTTGCATATAATATGGGATCGATCAGGCATTCTTTTATATCCTGGGACGCCCCGTTTGTCTTTTTCATGCTGACCCAGGAAGGGGAGTACGAGGCAAATCGGGAAATGTTTGAGCAGTTTGCTTTGAACACAACCATCAGCGATCAGTTTGCAGACGCCCTTAGCAAACTGCAGTCTCAGCTGACACAGGCAAGGCTCCAGCAGGGCTATGCGAGTATGGACGCCCTTACCAGTGACTGCCAGAGCAGCGTAAGTTCTTCTGCGGGATCGGATTCCTCTTACATGGCAGAACAGTTTACGGATTACATTTATTCCCAGAATGATTACACGCTGTCAAATGG
>CAVJRB010000062.1:0-1193 GCA_963651655.1 bacterium
TGCCCGAATATGCAGTAACCCGCAAGGAGTAAGTATAGCATAGGAGCGAATATTAGGCAAGAATGATTCCATGCCATTACTGTGGCAAAATTTAATGGCATACGAGAATATTTTGAATGAATTGATGATAGAAATTACCATTAAGCGGTATGGGAATTCAGAGAAAAATGTGATATGATGTTACGGGTTAGAATATACTAACTAGATGGGAGCTTTTTTAATTCGGGATTTTAGGAGTGCGGAAGCGGTGCTTTGCCAGCTGGAATTTGGGAAATATCCAGTGCAGAACCTTTTTCCCGGCATAAACTATAGTAGTACAGTGTTGATTGCTGTATCAGAACATAAAGGAGTTTTGTGCGTATGGATGTATTTTGGGGACTGATGATCCCTTTTATTGGAACGACCCTTGGGTCAGCCTGTGTTTTCTTTATGAAAAAAGAGTTAAACCCGCTGGTGCAAAAAGGGTTTCTGGGGTTTGCGGCAGGCGTGATGGTGGCGGCTTCAGTATGGTCTCTTCTGATTACGGCAATGGATATGAATGCAGGGATGGGAAGGCTGGCCTTTATTCCTGCGGCGATTGGATTTCTGATTGGAATCGGATTTCTGCTTTTTATGGATCGCACAGTGCCCCATCTTCATCTGGACAGTGAGGAAAACGAAGGCCCCAAATGCAATTTAAAAAAAACAACAATGCTTGTACTTGCGGTGACTTTGCATAATATTCCGGAAGGACTGTCAGCTGGTGCTGTATTTGCTGGAGCTTTATCCGGCAGTGAGACAGTGACCATGGCTGGTGCTTTTGCCCTGGCTATTGGAATTGCCATACAGAATTTTCCTGAGGGCGCTATTATTTCCATGCCTCTTCGAGGGAACGGCATGAGCCGGAAAAAATCCTTTGTGTATGGTACTGCATCCGGTGCGGTGGAGCCTATTGCAGGCGGGCTGACGCTTCTGCTTGCGAAGTATATTACTCCGGTGCTTCCTTATCTGCTGGCCTTTGCGGCAGGTGCCATGATCTATGTGGTAGTGGAAGAGCTGATTCCCGAAGCCAGTGAAGGCGAACACAGCAACATCGGAACTCTGGCATTCGCAGGCGGGTTTGTGCTGATGATGGTGTTGGATGTGGCACTTGGATAGCCCGGATTATGGAAATACTGTTGCAATTTGTATATTTCAAGTATAAAATAGACACC
>CAVJRB010000062.1:1203-3220 GCA_963651655.1 bacterium
ATTTGAAGGAGAGAGGAAAATGTCAACAAAAATCGGACGAAATGATCCCTGCTGGTGCGGCAGCGGAAAGAAATACAAAAAATGCCATGAGGCTTTCGACGCAAAGGTGGAAATGCTCAGACAGAAAGGTTATCCGGTTTTGGACCACAAACTGATCAAGACTCCGGAGCAGATCGAGAAGATCAAGGAGAGCTGCAAGATCAACATAGCAGTTCTGGATTATGTGGCAGAACACATCAAAGCCGGCGTTTCCACAGAGGAGATCGACCGCTGGGTTCATGAGGAGACCGTACGCCACGGCGGAATCCCGGCCCCGCTGAATTATGAAGGCTTCCCAAAGAGTGTTTGCACCTCCATCAACGAGGTTGTGTGCCACGGCATTCCTTCCGAGGATGAGATCCTGAAAGACGGCGATATTGTAAACGTAGACGTTTCTACTATTTATAATGGATATTTCTCCGATTCTTCCCGTATGTTCTGCATCGGAAACGTAAGCCCGGAGAAGGAGAAGCTGGTGCGCGTTACCAAGGAATGCGTGGAAATCGGTATTTCCAAGGTAAAACCATGGGAGCCAATCGGCAATATGGGACATGCGGTGCATATGCATGCTCTTGAGAACGGCTACACCATCGTCAAGGAAATCGGCGGTCACGGCGTAGGTCTTGAATTCCACGAGGATCCATGGGTAAGCTACACCTCCGAGGAGAACAGCGGCGTGATCATGGAGCCTGGAATGATGTTCACCATCGAGCCTATGGTAAACATGGGAAGCGATGAGGTTTACACCGACGAGGAAGACGACTGGACCGTCCGCACCGAAGACGGCATGCCCTCCGCCCAGTGGGAAGTAACCGTCCTGGTAACCGAAGACGGCTGCGAGGTTATTTGCTGGTAGCTTTTTGTGCAATTTTTTGCAAAAATAATGGTTGCAATACAGGAACAACTATAGTATAATCACTTATGTTGTGAAAAAAGATGGTCCGCTGTTACCGTGATGGGTATTAAGAACATCCAGAGAATAAGGAGAGAATAACATGAACGAAATTATTAAAAACATCGAAGCAGAGCAGCTGAAAAAAGAAGTACCGCAGTTCAACGTAGGAGATACCGTAAGAGTACACGCTCTTATCAAAGAGGGTAACCGTGAGCGTATCCAGATCTTCGAGGGAACTGTATTAAAGAAACAGGGCGGAAGCACCCGTGAGACTTTCACAGTAAGAAAAGCATCCAACGGTGTTGGCGTTGAGAAGACATGGCCGCTTCATTCCCCACACGTAAAAGAGGTTGAGGTTATCCGTCGTGGTAAAGTACGTCGTGCAAAACTGAACTACTTAAGAGACCGTGTAGGTAAAGCAGCTAAGGTTAAAGAGCTGGTTAGATAATTTTGGACGTATTCAATCGTGAATGAAATTTGCTGCACAGATGGCGATCACTGTCTGTGCAGCATTTTTTTCTTTTTCTTTACCGAAAACTGTGTTAGAATGGAATCGTATATTTGATACAGCGAGTATTAAGCAATCGAATATAGCAGATATACTAAATTTCACTGTATTAACGGATACGCAATTACATAACACAAACATAGCGGCAAGTAGTATGAATTTTGTCATCTGGTACAATACAGTATGTAAACGGAGTAATTATGAGCGAAAGAAGAAACAAGAAAGAGACGGAGCAGCTTTTTAATATGCCGGAGATCACCAGGATGGAGAAGAAAGCCCTGTCTGGTGCCAGAGAAAAGTTAGAAGACAGCAAGTTAAGGAAGGTGCTGATCTGGGTATTTGAGATCGTGGTCACCCTTATTTTTGCAGTGCTCACCTCCATGATGCTGTTTCAGTCCGTAACCATGCAGGAAAGCTCCATGGAGCCTACACTGGCTGTTGGCAGCCGGTATTTTGTAAATAAACTTGCCTATAAGACTTCCTCACCGAAGCGAGGCGATATCATTGTTTTTCGCACCAACGGAAGCGACGACGCGGCACTTCATGTCCGCCGGGTAATCGGACTTCCAGGTGAG
>CAVJRB010000063.1:0-3306 GCA_963651655.1 bacterium
GGCTGCGAAGGCCCATCTGGCTTCGTTCCTCATCTGTGAGGGCTGCAAACTCCTTCGCGGTATATGTTTTCACGATGCGGCCCTGGCTCATGTATACGAAGAAATCGGCCAGTTCCTTCAGATAATAAAGCCGGTGCTCGGATATGACAATGGTCTTGCCCTGTTTTTTCCAGAAGGCGATGATCTTGCGAAGCTCTTCTATGGAAGAAAGATCCAAATTGGACGAGGGCTCGTCTAAGACGAACACTTCCGGTTCCATAATGGAGATTCCGGAACAGGCAATCTTCTGCTTCTCTCCGCCGGAGAGCATAAAAATATTCCGGTCCAGCAGATTTTCCAGCTGGAATTCCCAAGTGACGCGGTCCAGGCGTCTTCGGATCTCGCCCTCTTCCATTCCCAGATTCTCACAGCCGAAGGTGATCTCACTGGTGGTGTCCACGTTGAAAAACTGGGATCTGGGGTTCTGGAAGACACTTCCCATGATTTTGGCAGTTTCGTACAGGGGCTGCTTCCACACATCCTGTCCGCATACGGAAATCCCGCCGGAGAGCTTTCCCTCGAAATAATGGGGAATCAGCCCGTTCAGCATTCTTGTGACGGTGGTTTTGCCGCAGCCGCTCTCGCCTGTGAGAACCACCACCTGGCCTGTGTCAATTTCCAGATCAATGTTCTGCACGCCTGCGCCTGGCTGCTGGTTTTCCCCTGTATAAAAAAATGACGCATTATTTAAACTTACAACCGGATTTTTTCCCATGATATTTCCTTTCTATAAATTACAGAAATCTCTGCGCCAGAAACGCTGCCAGAAATCCCAGATAGAGAGCCATCAGCAGCACATCCCGGGCTTTGAAGCCAATCTGGCAGATGTTAGTGCGCTTTACAGGTGCGCCCAGTCCTCTTGTCAGCGCGGCCTGGGAAAGCTCATCTCCAATCTTTACCACAGAGATCATAAGGGGCACAAGACGGTATTCAATCACAGCCCCAGGCTTTTTCCCGGTAAAAGAAATCTGGCGCATTGCCATGGCATCTGAAATCCTGTGATATTCCTCTGAGATTGTTGGGAAAAAGCGGAAAATCACAGACATGGGGATCACGATTTTTTCCGAAACATGCATCCGCTCCATGGCTGCCACAAACTCGCTGATGGTGGTTGTCCCAAGGAAAAAAGCGCCCATCATGATTCCGGGGGCGAACTTGGTCATAATGGAACTGACGGCAAGAAACAAAAAAGACAGGGTGCCAGTGGTGCGCATGGACACATATTCCATACCCATACAGATCAGATACAGTGCAAAATATTTCACCGCCTCTTTTCCCCGTCTTTCCATAAAAAGCAGGACAAATGGAAAAATACAGAGAAAAAGCCGGATCCACTTCATCGCCCCGGTGCTTCCCCCACCCAAAGTTAGGGTGGAGGTCACAACCAGAAGAAAGAGCTTTGTCCGCGGATCCAGCTTCACATGATTTTTCCCGTAACTGCCTGCCGAAATCCCCGGCGCCATCAGGCAATCCCTGCCTTTTTGAAATGCTTCTTGAGAAGGGCTTTTCCGATCATTCCTCCAAGAAGCGCGCAAACAAAGATGCTTGCAGCTACCAGCACGAAGCTCCAGGACGGCATGGATGCCATGACTTTGTCCGCATATTCCTCGTTGAACTGGCTTGCAAAGTCAGCTCTGGACTGTTCTACCATGAAATACATAGGGATATAGGTACCGATCATCCAGAGGCTGAATACCGCATAGCCGATCAGGCCCATAGGAACGCCCCAGTAGCCCATTCCGGTAAGGCCCATGAGAAGGCCGCTAAGAACTGCCATCAGGGTTACCATGCCGAATTTCTTTACTCTTGTGAGAAACAGCATGAAAGGAATTCCGGTGATGATGACCCAAAGTGCGCCCAGAATCGGCAGAAAAACAGGTACCATACCTACCGGGATCGCCACACAGCAGCCCAGCACAAAATAAAGTACCGTAAATAAACCTACGTTAATCAAATCCTTTGCCTGTAATTTCTCGTTCACTTTTTCCATCCTCCTTGTTTCGCAGGCATATGGTTCCCTCCCCGTTTGCACGCCGTCAGATTAGAGTCTGTTTCCGGCTTTTCCTTTGCTTAATCATATACCTCATTATCGTTAGCTTGTTCTAACATCTGTTTTAGGGTATCATATCAAGAAGTTTGTTTCTACTAACTTTCAGCATTTTGGCTCCAAATAACACCAGGTTTGAATTGCTTTTTGGAGGGCTTGAACGTATAATGGGGACAGAAACAGATTTTTTTAAGGTGGAATTACAAATGAGAATTGATGATCTGATAGAGAAATGTATGGAAGCGCCGGAGATTAAGGAAGAACGGTGCTCTTTTGGACGAAAGCTGCGACTGGAGCAGGGGGCGGATTCCGGGTTTATCCATTTTCTGCCCCTGTTTCCGGGGATTACGCTGGCCTATATCCGGATCCAGGCGCTGTCCTGGCCGGCACCGAAGCTGTATGGAGCAGACGAGCCGGAAAATTCTGCCAGGACGCAGTGCAGCGCACCCCAAACGCCTTCACTCCCGGCAAAGGCCAAAGCTTCCACTAGTAAAGCAATCGCATCTGCGTCTGATCATGCGCCCGAAATGCAAACAGATAATGGGGCTAAAGACACAGCCAAAGCAATACCCTCTCAATTGCCGTTTGCCTCTCTTAAAGGCCCGCTTCTGATCAATTACTGCGTTACTGGAAGATGCGAGCTGCTGCTAAATACCGACAACTACGTATATATCCAGCCGGGCGAGATCTCCCTGACAGAGTCTTTCGCCTCCAACCAGTACCTTTATCCTGGGAAAATTTATGAGGGCATGGAGTTTTTCATTGATCTGGATTCCGTTTCCGCGGAAGCGCCCTGGCTGGCAGAAGAATTCGGGCTGAAGCTCTCGGATCTGACCAGCCGCTACTGCCCTTCCCTAACCACCTACATAGCCACTGCAGATAAGGAAGCGGATCTGATTTTCCGAAAACTGTGGAGTGTTTATGATGGGAAAAATCCCAGATGCCTGCAGCAGATCAAGGTGTACTCTCTTTCCCTTCTGGCGTCCCTTGTGAACGCGCCTGTGATCGCACCTGCGGACCGACACACCTTTTACACCAAATATCAGGTGGAAATCGCAAAAAAGGCAGAGCAGATCCTGACCTTTGATCTTGGCCAGCACCACCCTGCCCATGAGCTTGCCGCTGCCTTTTCCATCAGCGAGACAAGCCTGAAGAACTATTTCCGCGGGGTTTACGGGGAAAACATTTCCTCCTACATGCTGAAAAACCGCATGGAAAAG
>CAVJRB010000064.1:0-2068 GCA_963651655.1 bacterium
CGCCCTCATCCGAACAAAATCTCCCACAAATTGTGACGCACATCTTGCAGAAAGCATTTTTCAAACACGCTCTAGAAAATTAAAAAGCTCAAGGTGATGAGTGGAGGAGAAAGAAATGATTCAGAATCCAATTTTGCCGGGATTTTGCCCGGACCCCAGTATTATTCGTGTAGGAGATGATTATTATATTGCCAATTCAAGCTTTGAGTGGTGGCCCGGGGTGAAAATTTATCACTCAAAGGATTTGAAGCATTATGAGCAGCTGCCGTCACCGCTGACCCGGGTGAGCCAGCTGAACATGGTAGGAGAGCAGGATTCCTGCGGCGTGTGGGCTCCTGATATTTCCTGGGACGGGGAGTATTTCTGGCTGATCTATACAGATGTGAAGACTCGTACCAGTGGATTTTTTAATACTCATAATTATGTGGTGAAATCAAAGGACATCCGGGGCGGCTGGTCAGAACCGGTTTATCTGAACAGTTCCGGGTTCGATCCTTCCCTGTTTCATGATACCGATGGGAAAAAGTATGTGGTGAATATGATTAATAATTTCAAAGGGATTTTGGTGCAGGAGTATGACCCGGTGCAGGAATGCCTGGTAGGGGAAGCGAAAAACGTTTTCCCGGGCACAGGCAGAAATTATACAGAAGGACCGCATATCTACCATATTGGGGAATATTATTATCTGCTGATGGCAGAAGGCGGAACCAGCTATGAGCATATGGCAACTATGGCGAGAGCGCGTTCTATTTGGGGACCATACCAGGAAGATCCAGGCAATCCGGTTCTGACTTCTGATGTGGAAAATCCGGAGGAGCTGCAGAAGTGCGGACACGCAGATCTTGTATGCACTCAGAATGGGGAGTGGTACATGGTGCATCTATGCGCAAGACCACCCAAAGGAACCCGCCAGTGCGTCCTTGGCCGCGAAACTGCAATTCAGAAAATGGTATGGAATGAAGACGGCTGGCTGCGCCTGGCCTGCGGCGGAAGATTCGGACAGTGGGAGACGGAAGAACCGGAAGGAATTGCGGAATATACTTTCCGGGAAGAAGAGGGGAAGGATTATGGGAGAGATGACTTTGGGGGAGTTTTGGATGTGCGCTACACATCTCTGCGCCAGCCTTATGACAGCTACGCAAGTTTGACCGAGCGTCCGGGCTATCTGCGCCTCTATGGCCAGGAATCCCTGAATTCTTGCTACAACGTCAGCATGATTGCCAGGCGCCAGCAGGCACGTCATGTTCAAGTAGAAACCAGCATTGATTTTGTGCCAACATGCAGAGAACAGATGGCTGGCTTGGCTTACATGTATGATACGGGAAACTTCTATCTTCTGGTAAAAACCAGAGACGAGGAATACGGCTCCCCATCCCTTGAACTGGAGACTCCGGCGAAGCTTCGTTTAATCCGAAGCAGCCACTTCGCAGTGGATGATGTAATCCCTCCGATTGCCATCCCTGAAAACGGCCCTCTGTTCCTGCGCACCGTCACCACCGAGGATGGTTTGCAAGCGAAATTCTACTATTCCCTGGACGGACAAAATTTCTACGAACTGGCCGAAGTCCCCACCAACATCCTCACCGACGAACAAAGCGAAGGCTTCACTGGCGCCCACTTCGGCATGTACTGCCACGACATGACCGGCGGAAGGAAATGGGCGGATTTTGATTATTTTGAGATTTTGAGGAAATAAAAAATTAGTATCATAGTATAAAATCGTTTATTTTATTAATAAACTTGCAGTATAAAAACCATGTCTTTGTCATCAAACCAAAGACGTGGTTTTTTATGTTATAAATTCAATTTGCTGAAATCAATGAACAGGTCTTTATATATACCTGCTTTGATTGTATCGTGAAACGTGTACAGACCAAAATCACTGGCATCAAAATTGTAGACAAAAATTACATTTTTGGTTGGATCCACAATCCAATATTCTCGAACACCTGTGGCTTGGTACTTAAACAACTTTATAAAATAATCCATGCGCTTACTACCTGGAGAAACAATGTAAGCGCTTAAATCTTGGGTAGCTTTTCCATTCTTATTTTAGGGCTCATAATGA
>CAVJRB010000065.1:0-8982 GCA_963651655.1 bacterium
ACTAAGGAGGATATTATGAAAGTACTGATCGTAGGAAGCGGCGGAAGAGAGCATGCCATTGCGTGGAGCGTCTCAAGAAGCCCTAAGGTAGATAAAATTTACTGTGCACCAGGCAATGCAGGAATTGCAGAGTATGCCCAATGTGTCAACATCGGTGCCATGGAATTTGAGAAGCTGGCTGATTTTGCACAGGAGAATCAGATAGATCTTACCATTATCGGTATGGATGATCCTCTGGTCGGCGGCGTTGTAGATGTATTTGAGTCACGGGGCCTTCGTGTATTCGGACCCCGCAAAAATGCAGCCATTCTGGAAGGCTCCAAGGCTTTTTCCAAGGACCTGATGAAGAAATACAACATTCCTACTGCTGCATATGAGAACTTTGACGATCCCGAAAAAGCGCTTGCATATCTTCGCACAGAAGCCAAATTCCCAATCGTTCTCAAAGCAGACGGACTTGCACTTGGAAAAGGCGTTCTGATCTGCAAGGATCTTCAGGAAGCTGAGGACGGCGTCAAGGAGATCATGGAGGATAAGAAGTTCGGAAATGCAGGAAACACTATGGTCATTGAGGAGTTTATGACCGGACGCGAGGTTTCTGTTTTGTCTTTTGTAGATGGCAGGACCATCAAGACCATGACCTCCGCACAGGATCACAAGCGTGCCATGGACGGGGACCAGGGCCTGAATACAGGCGGTATGGGAACCTTTTCCCCAAGCCCCTTCTACACCAGGGAAGTGGACGAATTCTGCCAGAAGTATGTGTATCAGCCAACCGTGGATGCTATGGCAGCAGAGGGAAGAGAATTTAAGGGAATTATTTTCTTTGGCCTTATGCTGACCAAGGACGGTCCCAAGGTTCTGGAATACAATGCCCGCTTCGGAGATCCGGAAGCACAGGTAGTTCTTCCGCGTATGAAAAATGATATTGTGGAAGTGATGGAAGCCTGCATCGACGGCACACTTGACCAGATCGACCTGCAGTTTGAGGACAATGCAGCTGTCTGCGTAGTTCTTGCAAGCGAGGGCTATCCGGTGAAATATGAGAAGGAGATCCCTATGTACGGCTTTGAGAATTTCAAGGACAAAGAGGGTTACTACTGCTTCCATGCCGGAACCAAATTCAAGGATGGACAGATCGTCACAAACGGCGGCCGCGTAGTAGGAATCACTGCAACTGGAAGTGATCTGAAGGAAGCCAGAAAGAATGCTTATGCGGCAACGGAGTGGATTACTTTTGCAAATAAATATATGCGCCGCGATATTGGAAAAGCGATTGACGAAGCATAAATAAGTGGTATAAAATAGGCAGGAGACCATAGATTTGGTTTTCTGCCTTTTTTATCTTAAAAAGCGAAAGCTATTTTCAAAAGATCATGGTTTAACCGCAAAAGTGCAGTGAAATAAGTTCATAGAAAAAGGAGAGCTTGCTATGTACAATGTAAAGAAAGTAAACGAAGATTTATACTGGATCGGTGCAAGTGACAGAAGACTTGCCCTGTTTGAAAATATTTACCCCATTCCAAGAGGGGTATCCTACAACTCTTATGTGATCCTGGACGAGCAGACCGTGCTTCTGGACACCGTTGACAAGGCTGTAAGCGGACAGTTTTTTGAGAATCTGGAGCATGTCCTCGGGGAAAGAAAGCTGGACTACATCATCGTGAACCACATGGAGCCGGACCACTGTGCCATTGTAGAAGAAGTGGTAAGAAGATATCCGGAAGTAAAGGTTGTGGGAAATGCCAAAACCTTCACCATGATGAAGCAGTTTTTTACCTTTGATGTAGATGCACACGCAGTTGTGATCAAAGAGGGAGACACCATCAGCACAGGAAAGCATACCCTTGCATTTGCCATGATCCCTATGGTTCACTGGCCAGAGGCAATGGTAACCTACGATGCATATGACAAGGTGCTGTTCAGTGCAGACGCTTTTGGAACCTTTGGCGCATTAAACGGAAATGTGTTTGCGGACGAGGTGAATTTCAAGGAAGAATGGCTGGATGACGCAAGAAGATATCTGGTAAACATTGTAGGCAAATACGGCGTACAGGTTCAGGCTGCCTTAAAGAAAGCCCTCACCCTTGACATTGCCATGATCTGCCCGCTTCACGGACCAATCTGGAGAGAGGACCTTGGCTGGTTCATTGAGAAATACCAGAAATGGAGCACTTATACACCGGAAGACCACAACGTGCTGATCCTTTACGCTTCCATTTACGGAAACACAGAGAACGCAGCAGACGTTCTGGCTGGCAAGCTTGCAGATGCAGGAGAGAAAAATATTGCCGTTTATGATGTATCTGTAACAGATCCTTCCTATCTGGTGGCTGAGGCATTCCGCTGCGACAGAATCGTATTTGCATGCCCTACCTACAATGCAGGCCTTTTCCCGAAAATGGAGACACTGCTTCATGAGCTGGCTGCACACAACCTTCAGAAACGTAAGGTGGCAGTCCTGGAGAACGGCACCTGGGCGTCTACAGCAGGCAAGCAGATGAAGGAAATCCTGTCCTCCATGAAGAATATGGAGATCTGTGAGAATACGGTAACTGTGAAATCCGCCCTGAAGGAAAACCAGCTGGAGCAGCTTGATCAGATCGTAGACTTTATGACAAAAGAAACGATTGCCTGAGAGTGATGCCTTGTGAAAGTCCGGGACTTTCATAGTAAATTGCATAAAAATACCAAGTCTTATGCTTTACTTTTTTATGATTTTGTTATAAAATAGTTTACATATCAGGTTTTCACGATGAAAATAACGGACTGCAGCCGCAGGCACACAGTAGCCAGCTTTCATCCATTAAGGAAACCAGGACTGAGAGGATAAAGACATGGGAATCAGCGAACAGGACGCAATTAAGGAATTACAGACAAGAGACGCAGTCTTTGTAGCATATTCACAGGCTACAAAGCTTCCATATGTAATTTGTGACGAAGAAAGCTTTAATGACCAGGTGTGGGTATTTGCCACAGAAGAAGAAATCAAGGCATTCGGCAAGAAGAAGCTGGAGGAGAAGGTTCTTCTCATGGGAATGAAATATGAGAAGAAGGACTATCCCAGATTTTACGGCACTCTGTATGCGATCGGCGTAAACAGCGTTGTATGGGTAGATGGAGAGAACCAGATCGAGGTGGAACTGACCAAGATTGCCAGACAGGCAGATTTCAGCCAGTTAGAGCCGAAGAAGCAGCCTCTTTTCAACTCTACGCTTCAGCTTTCCGGCATCTATTTCATGCAGGAGCTGCGCCGTCCGCTTAAGAAGGAAGAGCGCACAGCCAATATGCGTGAGATGGAAGAGGAACTGATCGTAAACCTTAAGAAATCCGAATTCTTAGTAGCAATGGCTACCGATCCGGAAGAACCGAAGAAGGTGAACATTCCATATCTGAAGAACAAGCAGGGCGATATTCTTCAGCCTGCATTTACAGATGTTATGGAATTTGATAAATTTGCAAGAGGCAAGAAGCTTCGCGCAGCCAAGGTTCCATTTGCGAAACTGCCGGGACTGATCATCAGCCAGGCGAAAGCATTTGTGATCAACCCTATGGGATTTAACCTGATCCTTGACAGAGAGCAGCTTGGAAGAATCCTTGGAGTGAAGATTCCGGCAGCCGTTCCGATGCCGGCAGCACAGCCAGAGAAGACTGAGGAAGCTAAGGCAGAAGAGGCACAGACCGCTCCGGCTGCTGAGGAAGCAGCACAGCCAGCTGAGGATGCTGCTAAGAGCGAAGAATAAGCAAGAATTTTATGATTACTGTTCACTGGTAATATTCCGCGAGGTGTTTTTTGTGAACAAAGTTCACAGAAAACCCGAGAATTGCGGCGCGAAATCATGCAAAGCATGATTTCTGTGCATCGCGAAGCGTGTTACTGGGCACGGAGTGAACAGTAACATTTTATGATAACAAAAGATGCAAAGAGGCCGGGGCCCAAGACTCCGGTCCCTTTGTTTTTACAGTGGCAGATGCCACAGGGAGGGAAATATGGTAATCGAAATAGATTTCCAGAGCGGTGAGGCACTGTACACCCAGCTGATGAATCAGATCATTCTGGGAATTGCCACATCACGGCTGCAGGAAGGAGATCCTCTTCCATCTGTCAGGCAGCTTGCAGATACCATCGGAATCAATATGCATACCGTAAACAAGGCCTACTCATTGCTGCGCCAGGAGGGCTTTGTATCCATTGACAGAAGAAAAGGCGCAGTGATTTGCCTGGATGTGGACAAAATAAGAGCCACGGAAGAACTGAAGCAGAATCTTAGGATCGCCCTTGCAAGGGGGTGCTGCAACAATGTGACAAGAGAGGAAGTTCACAGCCTGATCGACGAGATTCTGGATGAGTACGGGCAGTAAGGAGGAACAACTGATTTATGCGCAATAAATTCACGAAGCAGGCTCAGAATGCACTGGCTCTGGCGAAAGCCGCAGCGGTTGACTTTGAGCTTGGCTATATCGGCACAGAGCATCTTCTCCTGGGACTTTTAAGTGAGACAGAAGGTACAGCAGGAAGAGTGCTGGAGGAATTTCAGGTGGATGGCAAGAAGCTTGTGGAGCTGATCGACAAGCTGGTTACCCCTGTTGATGCCGGGAATGTGGAAGTGATAGACACGCAGCCGGTTTACAGCCCAAGAACCAGGAAGGTTCTGGACAGTGCAGAAGCAGAGGCACAGAGTACAGGCTGCGAGAAGGCAGGAACAGAGCATCTGCTTCTTGCTATGCTAAGAGAGACGGACTGTGTGGGAACCAGGCTTTTGTACACCATGGGAGTGAACATCCAGAAGCTTTATGCCTCTGTTCTTGGGGCTATGGGCTATGACAATGAGTCCATCCAGGAAGAATTTCAGGCAGCCCGGGCAATGCAGCAGAGCCAAAAAGGCAGCGCTACCCCGGCACTTGACCAGTACAGCCGCGACCTTACCCAGATGGCGGCAGAGGGCAGACTGGATCCTGTAGTGGGAAGAGACCGGGAAATCACCAGGCTGATCCAGATCTTAAGCCGCAGAACCAAGAACAATCCCTGTCTGGTAGGAGAGCCAGGCGTGGGCAAAACAGCCATTGCTGAGGGACTGGCACAGAGGATCATCGCAGGCACCGTGCCGGATACCATCCGCGACAAAAGACTGGTGGTACTGGATCTTTCCGGAATGGTGGCAGGAACCAAATACAGAGGTGAGTTCGAGGAGCGAATCCGCAAGGTAGTGGATGAGGTGAGGGAGAATCAGGGAATCCTTCTGTTTATTGACGAGCTTCATACTATTATCGGAGCAGGAGGGGCAGAGGGAGCACTGGATGCCTCCAATATTCTGAAGCCATCTCTTTCCAGAGGGGAGCTGCAGATTATAGGAGCTACCACCCTGGAGGAATACCGCAAATATATTGAAAAGGATGCAGCACTTGAGCGCCGTTTCCAGCCCATCACCGTGGAAGAGCCATCTGAGGAGGAAGCCTATGAGATTTTGAAAGGTCTTCGCCCTTATTATGAGCGTCATCACAAGGTGGAGATTCTGGATGAGGCACTGGAAGCCGCAGTGAAAATGTCTGTGCGCTACATTAACGACCGTTTTCTTCCGGACAAGGCTATCGACCTGATCGATGAGGCAGCTTCCAAGGTACAGCTGTCCGGCTATCAGGCATCCACAGGTTCGGAAGAACTGAGCAGGGAAATCCAGGAAATCCTTCAGGAGAAAGAGAGCGCGATCAAGAGCGGCAATCTGGCTCTTGCCAAAGAATACCAGCAGAAGCAGAAAGAAGCAGAAGCAAAGCTTGAGCAGCTTCATGCAAAGGAAGAAAAGAAGAGCCGCAGAAGATCCGGAAAAGTAGATGAGAAAGCAGTGGCATCCATTGTATCTGACTGGACCAAGATTCCGGTACAGAGACTGACCGAAGGGGAGACAAGACGTCTTGCCCAGCTGGAAAAGGAGCTTCACAAGCGTGTAATTGGCCAGGAGGAAGCGGTACATGCAGTTTCCCAGGCTGTAAAGCGCGGACGTGTAGGCCTAAAGGATCCCAATCGTCCTATTGGTTCCTTCTTATTCCTTGGCCCTACCGGCGTTGGCAAAACCGAGCTTTCCAAGGCACTTGCCCAGGCTGTGTTTGGAAGCGAGCAGGCAATGATCCGTGTAGACATGTCTGAATATATGGAAAAGCACAGCGTATCCAAGCTGATCGGCTCCCCGCCAGGGTATGTTGGCTATGATGAGGGCGGACAGCTCAGTGAGAAAGTGCGCAGGAATCCGTACAGCGTGATCCTTTTTGATGAGATTGAGAAGGCTCACCCGGATGTGTTCAACATTCTGCTTCAGGTGCTGGACGACGGTCATATTACAGACGCCCACGGAAGAAAGGTGGACTTCAAGCAGACCATCATCATTATGACTTCCAATGCGGGAGCGCAGGCCATTGTGGAGCCCAAGCAGCTTGGCTTTATTTCCACAAAGGATGAGAAGAAGGATTACGAAAAAATGAAATCCGGCGTTATGGAAGAAGTCCGCAGGCTTTTCAAGCCAGAATTCCTGAACCGAATCGATGAGATCATGGTATTCCATACTTTGAACAAAGAGGAAATCCGCAAGATCGTCACCCTGCTTTTGAAATCCTTAGAGGAGCGCTGCATGGAACAGATGGACATCCGCCTGAATGTGACGAATTCTGCTGTGGATTATCTGGCTGAAGCCGGATTTGACGCTAAATACGGGGCAAGACCGCTTCGCCGCGCCATCCAGTCCAAGATCGAGGACCGTCTGGCCAATGAGCTTCTGGAGGGCAAGATCAAAAGGGGAGACCAGGTCCAGGTTCAGTACCGCAATAAAGAAATCCGGTTTATTGTAAAAGATAAAAAAGAAGATTAAAGATTTCGTAAAATTTGTCAGGTTAATTCTAAAAAAGTTATAAATTCATGTAAGGTACTGGCAAAGAAAAAGGTTTTATTATATAATATGTACAACGTCAGGGAAAACTGATGAAGAAGATCCGGCAGCTGTATTTTTGCCGGAGAACATAACGAAAGAGTCTTAGGGAGGACAAGCATCATGGCAGTAGTAAAGGAACTGATCCGTACAGAGGAAAATGGTACTATCAGCTTTGGAGATTATGAGAAGAATCAGAAGTCAAAGGTCTCTGATTATCCGCATCAGGGAGATATGTATAAAGTAAAAACATTCAAGGAGATCACCAAGCTGGAGCGCAACGGCATGTTCGTATATGAGTCTGTACCGGGCACCGCTGTATTTGGTCTTGCACAGGACGGAAGCCAGATGAGCTTTCGCGTAGAAGGACCGGAGGATGCGCAGATCACAGTAGAGCTTGAGGCTGAGGCTGTTTACGAGGTATATCTTGACGGCGCAAGCACAGGCAAAATGGAAACCAATCTGGGCGGTAAGCTTTCTTTCAGCGTAGAGCTTGGAAATGGCTCAGCTGTTGATGTAAAAATTGTAAAATGCTGAAAAATAAAAAAATAGTCTATTTTTGCCAGGAGTGCGGCTATGAATCCGCCAAGTGGATGGGCCAGTGTCCTGGATGCAAGGCATGGAATTCGTTTGTGGAGGAACCAGTTTCCACAGCGAAAAAATCTGCCGCAGGGGGCAAAGCGTCCATACGGCAGCAGTCTGAACCAGTGATCCTGAAGGATATCAGCCTGAAGGAGGACGAGCGTCAGACAACGAAAATAGGTGAACTTGACAGAGTACTCGGGGGCGGCATCGTCCCCGGGTCTTTGGTTCTTGTGGGTGGAGATCCGGGTATCGGAAAGTCCACCCTTCTTTTGCAGGTGTGCCGGAACCTGGCAGAGAACGGAAGTTCTGTGCTTTATATATCCGGCGAGGAATCCCTGCGGCAGATCAAGCTGCGGGCAAACCGTATTGGAACCTTCAATGAGAATCTGCAGCTTTTGTGTGAGACCAACCTGGATAAGGTCCGGGAAGTCATGGAGCGCAAGAAGCCGGATGTGGCGATCATAGACTCTATTCAGACTATGTTTGATGAAGAAATCGGTTCAGCCCCTGGAAGTGTGTCCCAGGTAAGAGAGTCTACGAACGTGCTGATGCAGATTGCCAAGGGACTTGGAATCACTATTTTTATAGTGGGCCATGTGACCAAAGAGGGAAATGTAGCCGGACCAAGGGTGCTGGAGCATATGGTGGACACCGTGCTTTATTTTGAGGGAGACAGGCATGCTTCCTACCGGATCCTGCGTGCTGTGAAGAACCGATTTGGTTCCACCAATGAGATTGGTGTTTTTGAAATGCGGGAGTCCGGCCTTGAGGAAGTATCCAACCCTTCCGAATATCTTCTGGAGGGCCGCCCGGAGAATGCTTCCGGCTGTGTTGTGGCGTGTTCTATGGAGGGAACCCGTCCCATCCTTGTGGAGATCCAGGCGCTGGTATGTGAGAGCAATTTCGGCATTCCAAGGCGTACTGCAGTGGGAACAGACTTTAACCGCGTGAACCTTCTGATGGCCGTTCTGGAGAAAAAGGTGGGTCTTCATCTGGCATCTTCCGATGCCTACGTAAATATTGCCGGCGGCATGAAGATGACAGAGCCGGCGATTGACCTTGGAATCTGCCTTGCAATCGCTTCCAGCACCAAAGACATTGTGATTCCCGATAAGCTGATGGCCTTCGGGGAAATCGGCCTCAGCGGCGAAGTCCGCGCCGTAAGCATGGCCGGCCAGAGAGTCCAGGAAGCAAAGAAGCTGGGCTTTGAAACCGTAATCCTGCCGGAAGTGTGCCGCGGCTCCGTAGAAAAAGAGAAGTCCCAGGGAATCCAGCTGGTATATGTAAGACAGATCCAGGATGCGATTCGGTATATTATGAAGGGATGAGAGGCGCATAAAAGACTTGCACAAAAAAATATGTAATTTTTTGTAAAAAGTGCTTGACTTCTCCTTGCAGCAGTGGTATATTAAAAAAGCTGTCGCAAGAAATTGCTTCTGAAATACTGAAAAAGAAATCAGTTTTCAGAAAATTTAAATTAACT
>CAVJRB010000066.1:0-2196 GCA_963651655.1 bacterium
TCCTGGATTTTTTCATATAATACACCTCCAAAAACAGGAATCAGTACAAGAAGAAATAATAACAAAAATAACCACAGCCCTTCTTTCTCCGGTCCCCAGTCTCCAGCTGCCTGAATCCATTCTATCGGGTAAAACCAGATCAGATCTTTGAAATACCGCTCATGAAGAATAATCCCGAAATAATAGGTGACAAAGGGAATTCCATATGCCATATAAGCGGAATTTCCAAGGACTGCGCAAATGCCGCCGAAGGTACTGAGAATGCTTCCGGTAATTCCAACACGAAGGGCTTTTTGAATCAGCTCAAGCAGTAGCTCTTTGGGAAAATTTCCTTTTGCTTCCATGGGATAAAATATAACAAAATTGACAAAAAACATGGCAAGCACTGCAAATATCCAGACCAGAAATCCGGACATCACCACGGAAAATACTTTTCCTTCCACATAACGTCTCCGGTCGGTTCTGGGCAGCGCTGCCTTCAGAAAGCCGCTTTTGTATTCCTGCAAAAAGGAATCGCTCCAGGGCAACACAGCTGCCACGGGAATGGCAAAGGACAGAACCTGGCTTTCCAGGGAGCCGTCCAGAAGCCGGAGGAAGGTGCTGGGTTCCAGGACTTTTTTCAAATTGGGATAAGATGCGCCTGCCGCAAGAGAAAGGCAGGCAATGAGCCACGCTGCCAGAAAGCTTTTTCCTGTGAGCATGCGTTTTATTTCACCAGTCATAATTGTTCTCCCTTCCGCAGATCATGCTTTTTCCCCCAGAAATTCAAACTGGTATTTGCGCATTTTGAAAAGGGCAAAAATGGCAAGAAGCATAAGAAGTATCAGGAAAAACAGGCAGGACTGCCAGATGGTGGGAAGCAGCGCATCATAGCCAAAATTGTGTTTTCCGTACACCGCCTGGTTCAGCGGACTGATCCAGCTGACCAGCACATTCATCTGGTACATTTCGTAGTCTTCCTTATGGAAAAGCGCCGCCAGCACCTTTGGGTCCAGCAGAAATCCATATACGCTGTAAAACAGCCCAAAGATCATTCCCTTTGTTTTTCCCTTATAAAGATTTCCCACAAGGATCACAAAGCTTAAGGTCAAAGAATAGCCAAACAGCAAAAGGAAAACCTGCAGCATGCATCCATAGGGGGAAATGCTTTCCATAACTCTTACGGTGGAAGGCACCTGCAGGTTTTTGCCAAGGCTGGAATAGCCAAGCATGGCTGCCGTCTCGCTCCACAGATTGCCGGGATAACTGTTCTGCATGCACAGCACAGAAGTAAAAAGAAGCATAAGCACTGTGTACAAAATGGTCACCAGTGTGACGTAGACAAACTGCCCAAACAGCCATTTTTTCTTGGTGGTGCGGATCAGCTGGTAAGGGGTGACGGGCGTCATTTTGGGCAGGTCTGAGAACAAAAGGAGCAAAAGCAGGGAGCTTAACAGCACTGCTGTCCCATCTCCGAAGGTCCACAGGAACGGCTCAATGGCCTGCACCGGAGTGTCATAAGTTTCCATGACGATCATGATCCTTCCGGTAAGCAGGAAGCTGAGCACGAATTCCAGAAGAAAGGTAAAAATCACCTTGGGATTCCGAAAAAAGCCGAAGAAATTGTAGCGGACAATTCCAAATATCTGTTTCATATCAGTAGCCCAGGCTGCGATCGATAATGCTTCCGTCTACTGCGTTGATAGTAAGATAGCTCCAGGTAGGGTAATCGGTTGTGTCGGAATAGGATTCCCCGTCATACTCGGTTTCTGTTTTTCTGGTTCCGAAGAAATCCCAGACAGGGACCAGAAGTCCTGTGTGAGCATCTTTGGAAGGCTCGTAAATTCTGGCATAGCCAAGGACAATCCGGTCGATGTCATAGACTCTGGAATTTTCGTATTCCATGTTATCCGCGTTTGTGACTACCATCATTTTTTCGTAGGTTTTCATGATCTCACTGAAAGGAAGGAGGCTTAAATTCTCTGTTTTGGTTTCTCCGATGGTGTAGGGATTAGAATAATACATGTGAGAAATACCGTCTTTGTCCACGTAGAAATAGAGGCTTTCATAGGACCAGGTTTCCATGGTGCTGTCCATGTCTTCCAGGGATCCCCCTGCATCCATTGTCTGGGTTATAGGAACGCCATTTATGGTACGGGTGTAATAAATCACATATCCATCTCCTATTTTGCTCCTATTGTCTGTCTCCAAATTGGT
>CAVJRB010000067.1:0-2265 GCA_963651655.1 bacterium
ACCCAGTTGTTTACCGGTGTGCTGACGATTTTTGGAACCATTGGATTTATGCTTTCCATCAGCGTGAAGATCGCGGTGATCGTTATTTTGCTTACCCCGATCTCCCTGTTTGTGGCAAGCTTTATTGCAAGCAGAACCTTCCGCATGTTCCAGGAGCAGTCTGAGAAAAGAGCCGAGATGACTTCCATTGTGGAGGAACTTGTGGGAAATCAGAAGATCGTGCAGGCTTTTTCCTATGAGGAGAGAGCGAATGAGCGTTTCGGCAAGGTGAATGAGGAGCTTCGGGTCTGCGGTATTAAGGCCATCTTTTTCTCCTCGATTACCAACCCGTCCACACGTTTTGTGAATGGTCTGGTTTATACGGCAGTTGGAATTTTCGGTGCGTTTACCGTTATCAGGGGCGGCATGACAGTGGGACAGCTTACCAGTTTTCTGAATTATGCCAACCAGTATACCAAGCCGTTTAATGAGATTTCAGGCGTTGTGACGGAGCTGGAGAACGCCCTTGCCTGTGCCAAGAGACTGTTTGACTTTATTGATACTCCTGTACAGGAGCCGGATGCGCCGGGAGCTGTGGAGCTGGAAAAAGCAGACGGAAGAGTGAAGGTGGAGAATATTTCTTTCTCCTACAGAAAAGAGGTTCCGCTTCTTACCGATATTTCCATTGATGTAAAGCCGGGACAGAGAATTGCCATTGTAGGACCTACCGGATGCGGTAAGACAACGATGATCAATCTTTTGATGCGTTTCTATGATGTGGATAAGGGACAGATTCTGGTCAGCGGACATCCGGTAAAGGAGTTGACCCGTGACAGCCTGAGAAGAAACTTTGGTATGGTGCTTCAGGAGACCTGGCTGAAGGCTGGAACCATCCGTGAGAACATTGCTTACGGCAAGCCGGATGCTACTCTTGAGGAGGTAATGGAAGCTGCCAAGCATGCCCATGCCCACAGCTTTATCAAGCGTATGCCAAATGGCTACGATACCGTGATCTCTGAGGGCGGCGGAAATATTTCCCAGGGACAAAAGCAGCTTTTATGTATTGCAAGGGTTATGCTGATGCATCCTGCAATGCTGATCCTGGATGAGGCGACTTCTTCTATTGATACCCGTACTGAGGTGAAGGTCCAGAAAGCCTTTGCAGAATTGATGGAGGGAAGGACCAGCTTTATTGTTGCCCATCGTCTCTCTACCATTCAGGAGGCTGACCTGATCCTGGTTATGAAGGATGGAAATATTATTGAGCAGGGCAAGCATGAGGAACTGTTAGCGAAGAAGGGCTTCTATGCGAACCTGTATGAGAGCCAGTTTGCAGTGTCATAATATGAGAGTGCGGTGATTTGTCTGGCAGATCATCGGATTTCGAACAGATGGTATCTGCAAAAAAGAACGGAGGATGTAGGATGGGAGATTTCGAAAACAGAAATCCTGAGGGGGAAATAAAAGAAAATACAGTAGCAGCTGCTTCCGATGAGAAAGCAGGTGGGGAGAATCCCAAGAGCGGGGTTCCCCTGCGCACTTATTTGATCATGATACTGGCAGGGGCTTATGTGGCTTATCTTGGCGTGTCCCTTTGCCAGGGCGTGATGAAAGGCGCAGAAGGCAGCAGCCTGGGATTTATGGTGGCTGGCGTTGTGTTTATTGTGCTGGGCGTGATTTTCGTGATCAATGGAATCCACGGAAGCTTAAAAGTCAGCAAAGCACAAAAAGAGCAGGCAAATGCTGAGAATGCACAGCAGGCACAGGGTGCTGCCAACGAAAGCGCATCTGATGCAGTTACGCCACAGACAAAAAACAGTACAGAATCAGGCAAAAAGATGTCCATTGCAGACCGCGCCAACCTGGTAAGCCAGTTAGGCGATGCGCAGGAGGATGAGGAAGAAAAGTAAAAAGTATTGTTTTTGAAAATAAATTGACATATTTAATAGATGATGTTAATATATGTATGAAAAAAGAGTGCTGCCGATAGACGGTTAGTCCATATATTGTGTCAAAAGTAACCGCTAGTTTTTTCAGGACGGGCGGTTATTTTTGTGTCTTATTATTATCCTTACCGAATGCGTATCCTATACTAAAACAGGTTAAGCCGAAGCTCACTACTGCAATGAAATCTACAATACTCATTGGCTTAGCCCTCCTTTCCGACTGATTCCCTTACGGGTTTCTATGTAATCAGAGGGTCACAGTCCCTCTGGAAGGGACTAACCGCCTACCGTTTTGGCAACACCCATAAACATTATAACAGCATATAAGAACACATACAAC
>CAVJRB010000068.1:0-2946 GCA_963651655.1 bacterium
TCAGGAATCGTCGCTTCTGTGGCTATAGTGGAGGATGACAACCTGATCGCCGAATATACAGTGAATTACAAAAAGACACATTCCCAGACACTTCTTCCCATGCTGGATGAGCTGGCGAAGATGACAGAACTTGACATGGACACCATTGATGCTATCGCAGTGGCAGCAGGACCGGGGTCCTTCACCGGACTGCGTATTGGCTCTGCTACAGCCAAGGGACTTGGCCTTGCCCTGAAGAAGCCTCTTGTGGAGATTCCCACAGTGGACGCTCTGGCGTACAATTTATATGATGCGAAGGCTTTGATCTGCCCGATCATGGATGCAAGAAGAAGCCAGGTTTATACGGGAATCTATCGTTTTGAGGATCATAAGCTGGTGACTGTGGAAGCGCAGATGGCGGTTCCTATGATGGAAATGATCGACAAGCTGAATGAGAGAGGGGAAGAGGTAATGTTCCTTGGAGACGGTGTTCCTGTTTTTACGAAAATGATCCAGGAGAATCTGAAGGTTCCCTATTCCTTCGCACCTGCACATGTGAACAAGCAGAGAGCTGCAGCAGTCGCAGCTCTTGGCGCACTCTATGCGAAAGAGGGCAAGGTGGTAACGGCCATGGAGCATGTACCGGAATATTTAAGGGTTTCCCAGGCTGAGAGAGAACGTGCACAGAAGCTGAAGGAGCAGGAAGCAGCAGGCGAGGCTGAGAAAAATGAGGTGCAGTCATGATCCTTCGGGAAATGCTGGTGGATGATCTGGACCAGGTAATGAAGATCGAGACAGAGCTTTTTTCACCGCCCTGGACCAAGGAGGGATTTTTTACCTATCTCACCCGTAAGGACGCCATGTTCCTTGTTGTGGAAGAGAAAGGGGAAATCCTGGCTTATTGCGGACTTCTTATGGTTCTGGATGAAGGGGACATTACCAATGTGGCAGTGCGTCCAGACAGACAGAGAGAGGGAATCGGGCATTTTCTCATGGACAGCCTGATCCGCCTTGCGGAACAACAGGGGATTACTACCATCCATCTTGAGGTTCGCGTTGGAAATGGGACGGCAATCCGTCTTTATGAAAGAATGGGATTTACAAGAGACGGGATCCGCAAAAAGTATTATACGGATCCCGTGGAAGATGCTTTACTTATGACGAGGCAGGCACAGAAGGTTCCACAAAATTAAGAACAGGGCTGCAAGACAGCTGAATATAAGACCAAGGGACTTACCGGGCGCATGGAATTCAAGTACGATTTCATGTGCCCCTTTTTGTAAGGGAAAACCGACGAAGGCTTTGTTAACCTGAACTGGGGTCACTTCAGTGCCGTCCACATAAGCTTTATAGCCGTTAGAAAAGGTATAGGAGGTAACGAAATAGCCATCCTCCGGCATGGTAATGGTGCTGTTTACAATCTGTTTTCCGGCAGTGTCCTGTTCCTGAACCGTTACCACTCCCGGATGGGAAAGGGCGGACAAAGGAATGGTGTAAGCGGAAACATTTTTTATTTCATAATCCCCCTTGGAAAATGTGATTTCCAGGGAATCCCGATCCTGGTCACTGGATAGCATATAGCTGAAGGTATGATTGTTGTTTGGATAAGGAGCCAGGGAACCGGAAAGTCGGTTGCGGACGCCATCGATAATAATAGAAACGTCCCGTTCCCCGTCGTATTCCACATCAAAGGAGATCAGCAAAATGGTGGAAGCTGTCAGCGTTTCGGGCAGCTTTTTCTCCACCGTGATGTTCTTTTTGGAAGTTTCCCTGGAGAAGAAATCTTCGGGAAGCGTGTAATTCTTCATCTGGGAAACATAGGAGGTGGATTCTGATGCAGTATCATCACTGGCGTCAGGAACAATCGTGCGGTTTGCAAGGGTATCCAGGTTTTCCGGGTAGGAAAGCTGGTCGTAATCGTCCTCTGTCATCAGTGCCGTGCTTCCATAGGCAATGGGCAGAACATTTTCATTTTCCGCAAGCACATGCCCCTCTTTTTCCTGAAGCACCGTGTATCCGGCAGGAACCTTATCTGCCTTTGTCTGAATGTAGCGCACGCCCATCAGGTATTCCTGGAAAGGATTTTCATCAGCAGTCATTGCCACACGGTTGCGGATGCTGATGGGCATTTTCAGAATGTCATAAATCAGATTGTTGTAGGTACTGTTGGTAATAGAAGAATACAGGGTACTCTTGTTCTGGTTTCCGGTGATCACATAGTTGGTATTGTTGGAAGGATGCTCAATAATGTCAAAACGTGCCTGCGTATTTTCACAGTAACCTTCCAGATCCTCCTGGGAAAAATAATCCCTGGATTCATCCGAAAGGGAGGCATACCGTTCTTCCTGACCCTTTGCAAGATAAAGCATAGCCGGGACCGCGCAAAGAAGAACCAGTCCGCAGATGTTTGCAAAAAGCGGCCTGCAGGGAAGAGAGAACTCCTTCTTTTCCAGGAAAAGGGAAATCGTCACCACCAAAAGAAGCAAAATAAGGTCAGCCATAGTAAGGTGACGCACCTGGTCATTGCGAAGCAGGAAAACAAGCTGCACGATCACCGGAACAGCACAAAGCAGTGCCAGGGGCAGGCTGTGGCGTATCCTTTTTTGATGAAGCCCTTCCAGTGCCTGAGCCGTGAGATACAGGATCAGGGGCAGGAATGGAATCAAACTTTTGGGCCGCACGTATAAGGTTGCATTTAAGATCCAGTAGAAAATGTCAAAAAACAGCAGTACAAAAATAGCAATGGAAAGCTTGCGGGTCCTTTTTTCCCGGATGCAAAGGAACAGGGCATAGAGGCAGATTACCGTAAGGCCGCAGCCGTAAGGACTGTAAAGGATGCTGTCAAGTGTTGGGTTCACGCCAAGGATCTTTAAAAGGGAGGTGCTGTTGCCAGTGTCTTTTTTGTTTCCCAAAATAGCAAGTCCGGTTGGCAGAAGGAGAAACATGTTCATGGATACAGCAATGGAC
>CAVJRB010000069.1:0-2738 GCA_963651655.1 bacterium
ACTATCCAATGTCCGTTCTCATGAACGCAGGGATCCGTGACATCCTGATCATTTCCACACCCCAGGATACCCCTCGTTTTGAGGAGCTTCTTGGCGACGGCCATCAGTTCGGCGTTCATCTTACCTATGCGGTACAGCCAAGCCCGGACGGACTTGCACAGGCATTTATCATCGGCGAGGACTTCATCGGGGATGACTCTGTTGCCATGGTTCTTGGCGACAATATTTTCGCAGGACACGGCCTGAAAAAACGTCTGAAAGCAGCGGTTGAGAATGCAAGCACAGGCAGAGGCGCTACTGTATTTGGCTACTATGTAGACGATCCGGAGCGTTTCGGTATTGTGGAATTCGACCAGGACGGCAAGGCAGTTTCCATCGAGGAAAAGCCAGCTCATCCAAAGAGCAACTACTGCGTAACCGGACTTTACTTCTACGACAACAAGGTAGTAGAATATGCAAAGAACTTAAAGCCAAGCGCAAGAGGCGAGCTTGAGATCACAGACCTGAACCGCATTTACCTGGAAAAAGGCCAGTTAAATGTAGAGCTTCTCGGTCAGGGCTTCACCTGGCTGGATACCGGAACACATGAGAGCCTTGTGGACGCTACCAACTTTGTCAAGACTGTAGAGACTCATCAGCACCGTAAAATTGCATGCCTGGAGGAGATTGCCTACTTAAACGGATGGATTTCCAAGGAAGAGGTTATGGAAGTTTACAACATTCTCAAGAAAAACCAGTACGGCCAGTACTTAAAGGATGTTCTCGACGGCAAATACATGGATGTACTTCACTAAACACCTCAAACTAGGGGCAAAATATCTTTTGCTCCTAACTTTATAAATTACACGAAAAGGAGAATCGCAATGAACATTATCGTTACCGGCGGCGCCGGATTTATCGGAAGCAACTTTATTTTCCACATGTTAAAAAAATACCCGGACTACCGCATCATCTGCCTGGACTGCCTGACCTATGCAGGAAACCTTTCCACTTTAGCTCCGGTTATGGACAACCCGAATTTCCGTTTTGTAAAAGAGAGCATCACAGACCGTGAGGCCGTTTACAAGCTTTTTGAAGAAGAGCATCCGGATATGGTGGTAAACTTCGCAGCAGAGAGCCACGTAGACCGTTCCATCGAGAACCCGGAGGTTTTCCTGAACACCAACATCATCGGTACTGCAGTGCTGATGGACGCATGCCGCAAATACGGCATCAAACGTTATCATCAGGTTTCCACTGACGAGGTTTACGGCGACCTGCCTCTTGACAGACCGGACCTGTTCTTCACAGAGGAGACCCCGATCCACACAAGCAGCCCGTACAGCTCTTCCAAGGCATCCGCTGACCTTCTGGTACTTGCTTACCACAGAACCTACGGCCTGCCGGTTTCCATCAGCCGCTGCTCCAACAACTACGGTCCATATCATTTCCCGGAAAAACTGATTCCGCTTATGATCGCAAACGCATTAAATGACAAACCTCTTCCAGTTTACGGAAAAGGTGAGAATGTCCGCGACTGGCTCTATGTTGAGGACCACTGCCGCGCTATCGACCTGATCATCCACAAGGGCCGTGTAGGCGAGGTTTACAACGTAGGCGGACACAACGAGATGAAGAACATCGACATTGTCAAAATCATCTGCAAAGAGCTTGGCAAACCGGAAAGCCTGATCACTTACGTAACAGACCGTAAAGGACATGACATGCGCTACGCCATCGACCCCACCAAGATCCACAACGAGCTTGGCTGGCTGCCGGAGACCAAATTCGCTGACGGCATCAAGAAGACCATCCAGTGGTACCTGGACAACAAGGAGTGGTGGGAGACCATTATTTCCGGTGAATATCAGAATTACTACGAAAAAATGTACGGCAACCGCTAAGGAGGGCTGACAGATATGAAACTGTTTGTAACAGGTGTGGCAGGTCAGCTTGGCCACGATGTAATGAACGAGCTTGATAAGCGCGGATACGAAGGGGTAGGCTCTGACCTTGCCCCTCAGTACAGCGGAATCCAGGATGGATCTGCTGTTACCAGAATGCCTTACGTTTCCGTGGATATTACAGATGCAGCTGCTGTAGAAAAAGCCATCACAGAAGCTGGCGTGGACGGCGTTGTCCACTGCGCGGCATGGACAGCTGTAGATGCTGCTGAGGATGAGGACAAGCAGGAAACCGTCCGCAGGGTTAACGTTCTTGGCACAGAGAACATTGCAAAGGTCTGCAAAAAGCTTGGCATCAAAATGATGTATCTTTCTACAGACTATGTGTTTGACGGTCAGGGCACCACTCCATGGGATCCGGACTGCAAGGCATACAAGCCGCTGAACGTTTACGGCCAGACCAAACTGGACGGCGAGCTTGCAGTTTATCACAATGTTGACAAATTCTTCATTATCCGCATTGCATGGGTATTCGGCAAAAACGGCAAAAACTTTATCAAGACCATGTTAAACGTGGCAAAAACCCACGATACCTTAAAGGTTGTCAACGACCAGATCGGTACCCCTACTTATACCTATGATCTCGCCCGTCTTATGGTAGACATGATCCAGACAGACAAATACGGATATTATCACGCAACCAACGAGGGCGGTTACATCAGCTGGTATGATTTCACAAAGGAAATCTTCCGTCAGGCTGTAGAGCTTGGACACACAGAGTATGCAGAAGATAAAGTTACGGTTCTTCCGGTAACCACTGCAGAGTACGGCATTTCCAAGGCTGCACGCCCATTT
>CAVJRB010000069.1:2748-3486 GCA_963651655.1 bacterium
AAAGAAATTGAGTTTTAAATAAAAAACAGCCAGTTCTTTCAGGTTCTGATCACAGAACTTATAGCCTGAAAGAACTGGCTGCCTTTTATTTTCTTGGTTTTCTCTGATATGGACTGGCGCTGTTTTTATTTTTCTTCTTTTTGTTCTCACCGTAGTAATCTTCTAAGTATTCCTCGATTATCTCGTCCTCATCCACCGAATATTCATCCAGAATCTCTTCCATGGCATCCGGGTCATCCTCTGGAAGCTCATCATTTTCCAGATCAAAACCGTTCACTCCATAGTCCAGATCATCCTCCTGGTCATATTCCGCGTAGGCGTCCCGGCGCTTTCTTCCTGGCTGGCGGACTTTCCTTGGTGCTTCGTCCTCTTCCTGGAAATCAGTGTCCGGTTCTTCTTCGTATACTGCAGATCTTCTCTTTTGGGAAGTTCTTCTGGAATTCTCTGCTTCTTCTCGGACGCTTCTGCCGGATTCCGCGCGTTTCCTCCTTGGGGCAGGCTCTGTTTCCCTCCTGCTTTCCACTTTTTTCTTTCTTGGAAGCTCTTCTTCCTCGTCCTCATCCTCGTATTTCAGCCTGTTGATTGCAAACTGAATCAGCATTCCCACCAGGGCAAAGCCGATGGAAAAGATGATTCCAAAAGGAATTTCCTCCATATTCATCAGCTTGGCAGTGGCAAAGCCGCTTAAAATTCCGCCCAGGATACTGGTTCCCACAATGATCACTTCCCGCTCATAGC
>CAVJRB010000070.1:0-617 GCA_963651655.1 bacterium
GAACAATGGACTGACCTCCATGGGAAGTTCCAGCAAGATCGTTCTTGGCCTGATCCTTGGCGGAATGATGGCCATTGATATGGGCGGCCCATTCAACAAAGCAGCTTATGTATTCGGATCTGCAGCAATTGCAGCAGGCAATTATGATATTATGGCAGCCGTTATGGTTGGCGGCATGGTTCCGCCGTGTGCTATCGCACTTGCCACTCTCCTTTTCAAGGATAAATTTACAAAGGAAGAAAGAGAGTCCGGTCCTACCAACTTTATTATGGGACTTGCCTTTATCACAGAGGGCGCCATTCCTTTCGCAGCAGCGGATCCCATTCATGTGCTTCCAGCCTGCATCATTGGTTCTGGTCTTGCAGGAGCTATGTCCATGGCGTTTGGATGTACCTTAATGGCACCTCACGGCGGAATCTTCGTAGTTCCGGTTATGGGAAATGCAGTGATGTATCTGGTAGCGCTGGTTGTGGGAACTGTGGTTTCCGCAGTGCTTCTGGGACTGCTGAAGAAGAAAGCAGCGTAAGACTTTCGCCTACGGCGGCTGCGCAGGAAGAAATAGATAATAAGAAATGGCTTCTGGGTTGACAGAAGGTCTGGAAGCCGATATAAAGAGA
>CAVJRB010000070.1:627-2652 GCA_963651655.1 bacterium
AATTTAAGTATGTAGTAACAGATCCAGAAGGAATCCACGCACGTCCGGCAGGAGAACTGGTAAAGACCGTGAAAGCTTTTTCATCTGACATCAAGATCGCCAAAGGCGGCAAGGCTATGAACTGCAAGGCAATCTTCGGAGTGATGGGACTGGCAGTTAAGAAAGGGGACGAGGTCACCCTTACATTTGAAGGTGCAGACGAAGATGCCGCATACGAGGCAGTAAGCAAATTCATGCAGGAAACTCTGTAAGAGGCAGCACAAGACGGACATACCTGCGGGTATGTCCTGTTTTTTACAAGTATTTGTGGGAGAGAAAACATGCAGGTATATAACGGAAAAAGTGTATTTGGCGGAATTGCCATCGGTAAGATCAGTGTATATCAGAAGAAGGAACAGCAGGTAAAGCGGGTGAAGGTGGAAGATCCGGATCAGGAGATGGCGCGCTATGAGAAAGCCAAGGCAGAAGGAATCCGCCAGCTCCAGGGTCTCTACGACAAAGCCCTGAAAGAAGTGGGAGAAGCCAACGCCGCGATTTTTGAAGTCCATCAGATGATGATGGAGGATGACGGATACAATGAATCTGTAGAGAACATTGTCCGCAGCCAGGGCGTCAATGCAGAGTATGCAGTGGCAACCACAGGAGACAATTACGCACAGATGTTTTCTGCCATGGATGATGACTATATGCGGGAGCGTGCTGCAGATGTCCGGGATATTTCAGAGCGTCTTCTCACTATTCTGAATGGGGAAGACACAGGCTGTGTGGATGCAGATGAGCCGAAGATCATTGTTGCCCAGGACTTGGCTCCTTCTGAGACTGTTCAGCTGGACAAGGACAAGGTTCTTTCCTTTGTCACAGTGAAGGGCTCCCTGAATTCCCACACTGCCATTCTGGCAAGAACTATGGCCATTCCTGCACTTGTGAATACTTCCATGACTTTTGATGGTGCGATAGATGGGAAGCTTGGAATTGTGGACGGCGCCAGCGGTACCTTCTATGTGGATCCAGATGAGAAGACTCTTGAGGAAATGAAGAAACGCCAGGAAGAGGATCTTTCCAGAAAGCAGCTTCTTCAGACTCTGAAGGGAAAAGACAATGTTACACTTGACGGACAGAAAGTGATGTTGTACGCTAATATTGGAAACATCAAGGACCTGGCAACTGTGATCCAGAATGACGCAGGCGGAATCGGACTTTTCAGAAGTGAGTTTATCTATCTGGAGAAGGAGGATTTCCCTACAGAGGAAGAGCAGTTCCAGATTTACCGACAGGTTGCACAGACAATGGCAGGGAAGCGTGTGATCATCCGTACACTGGATATCGGTGCGGATAAGCAGTGCGATTATTTCCATATGGAGCATGAGGAGAATCCGGCGCTTGGCTGCAGAGCCATCCGTATCTGCCTGACCAGACCGGAGATCTTTAAGACACAGCTTCGCGCTTTATTCCGTGCCAGCGCATTTGGAAAGATTGCCATTATGTATCCTATGATCACCAGCGTACAGGAAGTACGTCAGATTAAGGCTATCGTGGAGGAAGTGAAGCAGGAGCTGACCAGCCAGGGCGTAGAGTTCGGCAATCCGGAGCAGGGTATTATGATCGAGACTCCGGCAGCGGCTATCATCAGTGATGACCTGGCGAAGGAAGTGGATTTCTTCAGCATTGGAACCAATGACCTGAGCCAGTATACCATGGCAATCGACCGTCAGAATCCACAGCTGGATTCATTCTTTGATCCCCATCATCCGGCAGTGCTGCGTATGATCTCCATGGTTGTGGAGAATGCACATAAGGCCGGGATCTGGGCTGGAATCTGTGGAGAGCTTGGTGCAGACCAGTCACTTACGAAAGAGTTTCTGGCAATGGGAGTGGATGAGCTCTCGGTTTCTCCGGGAAGCATTCTGCCGCTCCGCAAGATCATTCTGGAAACAAATGTTGGAGAATATAAGGCGGGAAAAGAATGTTAACACAGCAACGGCATGAGATTATCCTGAAGCTTCTGCGGGAAAAGGGAAGCATTAC
>CAVJRB010000070.1:2662-4227 GCA_963651655.1 bacterium
GCATTACCGTGACAGAGGTGCGGGATCTTCTCGATACATCAGAATCTACAGTACGAAGGGATATCACAGCACTTGACAAGGAAGGCAAGCTGGAGAAAGTTTTCGGCGGCGCCGTGGAATTGAAGGAGCGGGTAACTGCATACGAATATTCCGTAGCAGAGAAAATGGGACTGAAGCTGGAGGAGAAGCATAGGATTGCAAGATATGCAGCAGGTCTGATCCAGGACGAGGACTTTGTGTATATTGATGCAGGAACCACCACCGGAGATATGCTGAAGTTTCTCCAGGTGACAAGAGCGGTCTTTGTCACCAATGCAGTAGCACATGCCCAGTCTCTGGCAGAAAGGGGCTTTAAGGTTTTCCTTGTAGGAGGAGAATTGAAAGGGTCCACAGAGGCGGTAATTGGCAATCAGGCCATGAATACCCTTCGGGAATATCATTTTACCAAGGGATTTTTCGGAACCAACGGGATTACCAAGAAGAGCGGATGCACCACACCGGATGCCAATGAGGCAGCGGTAAAGTCAGCAGCCATGCAGCAGTGCCGGGAGTGCTATGTGCTCTGCGACAGCTCCAAGTTTGACAATATCAGTTCTGTGACCTTTGCAGATTTCTACCGTTCCACCGTGATTACAGATAAGATTCCAGCAGGATATGAAGATTGCTCCAATCTTGTAGAAGTGCCGAAGGAATAAGGCACAGAAGTGGAAAAACACCACACCCACTGGGAGGGGCGATGGTATCACCAGTGAAAGAAACAACTGGATAAAGCGTACAATTCATAGTATAATAGTCCACAGGACTTCTGCAGAGCAGGAGGTTCTGTGGACTATTGTATTATGAAGATATAACAACATATACATTTTGAGAAGATGAAAGAGGTTTAGGAGTATGATAAAATTAATTGCATCCGATCTGGATGGAACGCTTCTTCAGGAAGGCACTATGGATATCAATCCGGAGATTTATGATATTATCCGCAAATTAAAAGCCAAGGGAATTGTTTTTGCGGCAGTCAGCGGAAGAGAATATGACAGTATTGCCAGAGTCTTTGCACCTGTAAAGGACGATATTTATTTTATTGCAGGAAACGGTGGAATCATTTCCTACCAGGGAGAAATCATTGAGAAAATGGCAATTCCGGCGGATGTTCTGAAGGATGTAGTGGAATATGTAAGAAGCCAGGAAGGGGCGTCCTTTATGACAGCCGGAAGTTCCCAGGCGTATGTGGAGCGTGCAGACCAGGCGTTTGTGAAGAAACTGCGTGAGGGATACAAGCTTCATGTAAATGAAGTAGATGATGTATTGCATGCACCGGAGACTATGACCAAGGTTGCCATGTACAATGAGAAAGTGGATGCTGCGGCTGGCGCAGAGGAAGCTAAGAAGATTTTCGGTGACCGGATTCAGATCATGGCGTCCGGGGACTACTGGGTAGATTTCGTGGACGTCCATTCCGGAAAAGGAAACGCATTACAGAAACTCTGTGCTCGCCTAGGAATCACTAAGAAAGAGGAAGTGGTGGCATTTGGGGACAACTGCAATGATGTGAGTATGCTCACTGA
>CAVJRB010000071.1:0-2238 GCA_963651655.1 bacterium
AAATATACCGCAAAGTGGGGCGTGCAGATTGCAGGAATGATTTTGGGGGCAGGCTCTAGAGCGTGTTTGAAAAAGGCTTTCTGCAAGATGTGCGTCACAATTTGTGGGAGATTTTGTTCGGATGAGGGCGCCGTAGCGGGCTACGGCAACCGAATTCGGGCAAAATCTCCCGCAAAGTGGGGCGTGCAGATTGCGGGAATGATTTTTCAAACACGCTCTAGTTTTAGTATAAAGCCTGAGAGGGAAGGTTACAACAGATAAATTAGTGGAAAAAACAGGGAAACGAGAATCTTTTTCACTGAAAGGTTTGGAGTATTCCCTAATAACACAGATTGTGATAACATAGACTGCAGAAGATTCTGAGAAAATGCTTGCAGAGCAGTATATGAAAATAAGGTCAGAATCGGAACTTCAGGAGGAAAAACAAATGGCTTGTACAACAATTTTAGTTGGAAAATATGCATCTTATGATGGCTCCACCATGATTGCAAGAAATGACGATTCCGGAGCCGGACATTATACACCGAAAAAATTCGTGGTGGTTCATCCGGAGGAACAGCCGAGAAAATATAAATCTGTGATTTCCCATGTGGAGATCGACCTTCCGGACAATCCAATGCGCTACACTTCTGTGCCCAATGCAGTAGCAGGAGAAGGGGTGTGGGCGGCAAGCGGCGTCAATGAGGCTAATGTAGGCATGACTGCCACGGAGACCATCACCTCCAATCCCCGTGTACTTGGAGCAGATCCGCTGGTGGTTTATCAGCCGGCAGAAGATGGGAAAGAAGAGGTAGCCGGAGGAATCGGAGAGGAAGACATCGTTTCCCTGGTTCTGCCATACATCCGCAGCGCAAGAGAGGGCGTGCAGAGACTTGGCAGCATTCTGGAGCAGTACGGAACCTACGAGATGAATGGAATTGCCTTCCAGGATCAGGACGAAATCTGGTGGCTGGAGACCATCGGCGGCCATCACTGGATTGCAAGGAAAGTGCCAGATGATGTTTACGTGGTGATGCCGAACCAGCTTGGACTGGACGAATTCGACCTGGAGGATGCTCTTTCCCAGCAGGAAGAATATATGTGTTCCGCTGACATGCGGGAATTTATAGAGAAAAACTACCTGGATCTTTCCATGGACGGCGTGCTTAATCCAAGAGATGCTTTCGGAAGCCATGACGATGCAGACCATGTTTACAACACTCCAAGAGCGTGGTTTATGGAACGCTATCTGAATCCGAGAACAAAGGTGTGGGACGGGCCAAATGCTGATTTTACCCCATATTCAGATGATCTGCCATGGTGCATGGTTCCGGAGAAAAAGATCACTGTGGAAGATGTGAAATATGTACTGTCCTCCCATTATCAGGGAACTCCATACGATCCATACGCATCCTATGGCGACAAGGCGCAAAGAGGCGCATTCCGTTCCATCGGCGTGAACCGTACCGATTTCCTGTCTGTGATCCAGATGCGTCCTGGAATGGAAAAAGACAGCAATATTCTGGAATGGGTGGCTTTTGCGTCCAATGCCTTTAATGTACTGGTGCCGTTTTATGCCACTATCGATACCACTCCGGACTATCTTTCCAGTACAACGAAAGAGGTAACAACAGACAATTTCTACTGGGTAAGCCGCATGATCGGAGCTATGGCAGATGCTTCCTACAGAAGTTCTGTATTTCACATTGAGCGCTACCAGGAGAGTGTTATGGCAAAAGGCCATCAGCTGATCAACCAGTATGACGCCCTTCTGGAAAAAGAATCTGACGCTGCTGGGCGAATGGCACTTCGCCAGGAAGCCAACCAGGCCATTGCAGATATGCTGAAAAAAGAGGCGTCTGCAACTTTGGACAAAGTGCTTTACGAGCTCAGCAACCAGATGAAAAATTCCTATTCCAGATCCGATGCTTAATCGGTTGCTACGAACTAGACAGTAACTATATATCGCTTGAAATTGGAAATGTCGAAAATTCAGAATTGACATAATATATGAAAATAGGTATGCTACCTATCTTTTGGAGTTAAACGTAAAAAATAGTGCTAAACGGAGCTGTAGTTGGTAAACTGTGGCTCTGTTTTTTAGTGCCTTTTTCTAAGATGCCCCTTCTACGGCATAGAAGACTAAATATATTTTCCCCCAGCATATAGAAAAAGGCTACATTTTATAGTTTGTGGCCTAAAAAGTATTGATTTGGGTGGTGTTCAAAAAGCAAGAAGTGCTTTATAAGAACGTTGGGC
>CAVJRB010000072.1:0-3055 GCA_963651655.1 bacterium
GCATTTTTCAATTCAAGAGAGCGCCGGAGGCGGTCTTTCCTATAAAGCAAAAAAGCAGGATACTCCGCCTGCAAAGCGGCAAAATCCTGCTGCATTTCATCATATGTGTAGTACGGTATCCCCGGAGTAGAAACTGCTTTCTGATAATATTTCATGATCAACTCCTGCATAAATTTTTCAAACATGCTCCAGAGCGTGTTTGAAAAAGGCTTTCTGCAAGATGTGCGCCACAATTTGTGGGAGATTTTGCCCGGATGAGGGCGTCGTAGCGGGCTACGACAACCGAATTCGGGTAAAATATACCGCAAAGTGGGGCGTGCAGATTGCAGGAATGATTTTGGGGGCAGGCTCTAGAGCGTGTTTGAAAAAGGCTTTCTGCAAGATGTGCGTCACAATTTGTGGGAGATTTTGCCCGGATGAGGGCGTCGTAGCGGGCTACGACAACCGAATTCGGGTGAAATATACCGCAAAGTGGGGCGTGCAGATTGCAGGAATGATTTTTCAAACAAGCTCCAGTACTTCCCCAATATCTCCCTCTATGCAAATCGCCTGGTTCTGTAATTCAGTCGGGCAGGCGGCATCTCTGTAATTAATGCATGCATAGACCGCATTCGGATTGCCTGCAGTCATCTGCCAGAAAGGATATTTGATAATACCGGGAGTGTTATAACCCACCCCAAGTTCCAGGAAAAGAACCTTCATTCCCTGGTGACGGCGAATAAAATCATCATATCTGGCGGCAGCTTTGTGCCATCCTCCATCTTCCACAAAAGTACTGTCTGCACGTAAATTCATGGTCATCGGAGCACCGCATTTCGGACAATGAGGTACTAATTCTGACGGAACTGTCATTTTCAATGCAGTTCTTTTCGGAGAGAGTAATGTACCGTCTGCTGCCACCGTATACCCCTGTGCTTCTACCATTTTCTCTACAATTTCCCGGTTATCATATGTCTCATAATGGCACGGTCTGCTGCACTGCCAAAGCCCATAATCTCCCTGTGTATAAAACATTCTATGTTTATCAAAACCACCCTTCTGAAAACAATGATCCACATTGGTTGTAAGCACGAAATAATCCTTCTCCTGTACCAGCCGCAAAAGATTCTCGTACACTGGCTTCGGTGCATTCATATACCGGTTAATATAAATATATCTGCTCCAGTACCCCCAATATTCCTCCAAAGAATCAAATGGATAAAATCCGCCGGAATACATATCCTCAAAACCGTATTTTTCCGCAAAGTCTCCGAAATATTTTGAAAACCGTTCCCCGGTATATACAAATCCAGCTGACGTAGAAAGTCCGGCTCCAGCGCCAATCACGACGGCATCCGCCTCTTCAATTTCCTTTTTCAGCTGCTGGATCTTCGCCATCCTTCTTCTGTAAAACAACTGATTTTTTTCTCTAAATAGAATATTCTTTTCTTCCATTTCTGCCCTCTTACAACCTATACTTATATCTGCATTCAAATTTATATGTCCTGTTTTATTTCATCTGAAATAAGCAAATGCTTATAAATTTCCCTGTCCATGTCCTTGAAAACATTAAATATTACCTTTTTTACGCTAGTCTTTTTCTGCAGAAATTCCTGCACAGTTTCCACCGCAATCTCCGCCGCTTTCCCATTTGGAAAATGAAATTCACCTGTAGAAATACAGCAAAATGCCACGCTCTCCAACCCATTTTCGGCAGCCAGATCCAGGCAGGAACGATAACAGCTGGCAAGAAGTTCATAGTCCTTCTGTCGAAGTTTTCCATAAATGATGGGGCCTACTGTGTGAAGAATATATTTACAGGGCAGGTTAAATGCCGGGGTGATTTTCGCCTGTCCGGTTAGTTCCTCATGTCCCTGTTTTTCCATCATTTCCTCACATGCAAGGCGGAGCTGAATCCCTGCAAATGTATGAATACAGTTGTCAATACATCTGTGATTGGGCACATAACATCCTGTCATTCCACTGTTTGCCGCATTTACAATTGCATCGCAACGAAGGGTTGTAATATCCCCCTGCCACAGATAAATTCCCGGCTGAACAGGCTGTAAATCTTCCAGTTCTACAATGCCCTTTTTCGCAGTTTCTTCTGTAAGATATTCGTCCTGAATCTGCAAAAATCTGGGATTTATTTTCTTTGGCACTCGAACATTCATTAGCCCGCGCAAAAGCAGTTTCTGATCTTCCTTCTCCCTCGGAATGGACATTGTTCCATAGTTTTCATTTTCCCGCTCGTTCAAAAGCTCCTGAATCAGGAAGATTCGTCTCTCATTTTGGTTCATACCTGTCACTGTCCTCTCTTAACAATTACCTGTTCCGGACAAATTTCCGCACATCTTCCACAGTGCAGACAATGATTCTGATCGATTTCCACCGGAATTTTACTAATATCAATACACTTCTGCGGACAGACGGAATCACATGCTCTGCAGCCAATACAGCCATCCTTCACATAGTATCCGCCTTCTGTTTTTCTGGCATTTCCAATCACAAAACTATCTCGTACAATATGGGCCGGCTCACTGATATCAAAGTATTCCCCTTCGGCCTCATACAGCTGAAAAACCTCCAGCGCAACTCTGGTATCTCCCTGATAAATCCCCTGCATATATGTATTTTTTTCAAATATTTCATCTAGCTTTTCCCCTCCAATATTGCGGATTTTACCGCGAAGAGAGATGGAAATTTTATCCTTTGTTGCAGACAGTGCAATATATTTCTGCTCCATCAGCTGTGTATAAAAAGCCTTCCCTTTTGCAGTGAGAAAATATACTCCCTTTTCATCCCACAGCATCATATCGATCACACGGGTCTGCGGATGACCGTCCGCTCCAATAGTTGCAATTGTGGTGGAGTGAATCTGCTCCACCAGTATTTTTAAGTAATCTTTTTTCTCCATAATTATCCTCATTCTTTCAGTCAGTGAACTCCTTTTAAGACTGGTCTGATCTGTTTATAGGTTAGCATAGTAAATCCGCCGATTACAAGTCCTTTTAACAGGTTGAAAGCTTCCTGTATACTTTAAATAGGTCAAGAGATTGACGAAAAAAATACCTCA
>CAVJRB010000073.1:0-940 GCA_963651655.1 bacterium
GCCTGACGCTGCATGTTGGATCCCATCAGCGCACGGTTCGCATCATCGTTCTGAAGGAATGGGATCAGGGCTGTAGCTACAGAGAATACCATCTTAGGAGATACGTCCATGTAATCAAACATCTGACGCTCATACTCCTGAGTCTCTTCGCGGTAACGACCGGAAACGTTCTTACGAACGAAATGTCCCTCTGCGTCAAGTGCCTCATTCGCCTGTGCTACATGGTAATTATCCTCTTCATCTGCTGTCATGTAAACAACTTCGTCGGTTACACGCGGATTCATAGGATCTGTCTTATCAATCTTACGGTAAGGTGCCTCAACAAATCCGTACTGATTCAGCTTTGCATAGGATGCAAGGGAGTTGATCAGACCGATGTTCGGTCCCTCAGGAGTCTCGATCGGGCACATTCTTCCGTAATGGGAATAGTGAACGTCTCGAACCTCGAATCCGGCTCTGTCTCGTGACAGACCGCCAGGTCCAAGTGCGGAAAGACGTCTCTTATGGGTCAGCTCACCAAGCGGATTGTTCTGATCCATGAACTGTGACAGCTGGGAAGATCCAAAGAACTCTTTTACAGCAGCTGTAACAGGTTTGATATTGATCAGGGACTGCGGGGAAATGCTCTCCACATCCTGTGTTGTCATTCTCTCACGAACCACACGCTCAAGTCTGGAAAGACCGATACGGTACTGGTTCTGAAGCAGCTCACCAACCGCACGGATACGACGGTTTCCTAAGTGGTCGATATCGTCGTCATTTCCAATACCGTATTCCAGATGCATATTGTAGTTAATGGAAGCAAAAATGTCTTCTCTTGTAATATGCTTCGGAATCAGATCATGGATATCTCTGCGGATAGCAGCAATTCTGTCCTCAAGTGTGTCATTTTCTTCCAGAATTTTTTCGAGTACAGGGTAGTATACTAACTCTGTAACAC
>CAVJRB010000073.1:1006-5822 GCA_963651655.1 bacterium
ACACCAAGCTCTTCCAGGTTCTCGATTTCTGGCAGATAGTGATGCATGTCTACCATTAAGTTGGAAAGAACTTTAATTCTGCGGTCTTCTTCACCCTGGATCCATACAAATGGAACTGCAGCGTTCTGAATGGCATCAGCCAGTTCTCTGGTCACGATCTGGCCAGCCTCTGCCAGGATCTCGCCTGTAGAGCCTTCCACCACATCATCAGCCAGTTTGTGGCCAACAATTCGTTTATTAAAATGAAGCTTTTTATTAAATTTATAACGTCCGACCTTGGCAAGATCATATCTTCTCGGATCAAAGAACATCGCATTGATCAGGCTCTCTGCGCTCTCAACTGCAAGCGGCTCGCCTGGACGGATTTTCTTATACAGCTCAAGAAGACCTTCTTCATAATTTGTAGAAGTATCTTTTGTAAAACTTGCAAGGATCTTCGGCTCTTCACCAAACAGATCGATGATCTCTGCATTGGAGCCAACACCAAGTGCACGGATCAGTACAGTGATCGGAACCTTTCTGGTTCTGTCCACACGTACATAGAACACATCATTGGAGTCAGTCTCATATTCCAGCCATGCTCCTCTGTTAGGAATTACTGTACAGGAAAACAGTCTTTTACCGATTTTATCGTGTGCAATGGCATAATAGATTCCAGGGGAACGTACTAACTGGCTGACAATAACACGCTCAGCACCGTTAATAACGAAGGTTCCTGTCGCAGTCATAATCGGCAGGTCTCCCATGAAAATCTCGTGTTCGTTGATCTCTTCTGTTTCCTTGTTAATCAGTCTCACTCGAACCTTCAAAGGTGCGGCATAAGTTACGTCACGTTCTTTACACTGCTCGATGGTATATTTAGCATCTTTTTCATCAAATGTGAAGCCGATGAACTCGAGACTGAGCTTTCCGCCGTAGTCTGCGATTGGAGAAATATCATCGAACACTTCATTCAATCCTTCGTCGAGAAACCACTGGTAAGAATCCTTCTGGACCTCGATCAAATTCGGCATTTCCAGGACTTCTTTTTGTCTCTGGTAGCTCATTCGCATGCTTTTTCCAGTTTTTACAGAACGAATTCTGTTTTTTTCCATTGACGTTTCACCCCTGTTTTATTTTATTTATTACAACATCAGCCTGCTCTGCTTACTAAGCATAGTAGGCATATCTTGCCATAATATAGCATTCTTCACTATAGCACAACAAAAAAAGCCTGTCAAGCACTTTTCCTGTTGTTTTTTTAATTTATTTCAATTTGAAGCAGTCTTTATAATACTTTCTGCTCTGTGTAGGAACGGTTTCCGTATTTATCTGTCAGCAACAGCAAAAGCACGGTTCCTTTTTTCTGTTTTGGAATGGAGACACTGTATCTTCCTCTGGAAGTAACATTGCCCTGTCCGATCCTTTTGTTTCCGGATTTTGTCACAACGTATACAGTAAGTCTTCTGCCTCCTGCTGCCGTTCCGGTAATTCTTGCGGTGTTTCTGGTGATTCTTGCGGATGCTGGAAGCCTTACCAGAACAGAACCTGTACTGTTCCTGGAATAGACGGCATAGGAACTTCCATTATTCCGCAGCCGGTTTTGCTGACTGCCTGAAATCCTGGACTGGACGATCCGCAGGCCGCAGTTCCCGTTTCCTGTGATCGTATTTCCATAAAGGGATTTGAGCTGACTGGAGATTACCTGTACTCCATAGCGTTTTACAGTAGTTACCTTATTAGATTTTATATCAGTATCGCCAATATTTTTCAGGTATATTCCGTCTAGTCTGCAGTCAGATACCTTATTGGATAGCACCTGGCATTTCTTGCTATCCAGAACCACAATTCCGCTTTTGTTGCTGACACCAACATCATTTTTGCTGATGACAGTATCTGTACTGCCCGTTCCAATATAGATTCCATCATTTAAAGTGTTATTTATAATATTTCCCGTAATTTTATTGCCTGTTGAAGCAACATTCAATGTCTTGCCGCCGTTATTAACACATATTCCATTCCCCTTGCAGTCACCTATCTTATTACTGCTTATCACATTTCCGGATGATCCGGCCAAATAAATTCCCGTGATAGAAAAGGAACTGGCATGCACTAATGAAATCCGGTTTTTGTTCACCACACAATTATCTGCAAGATACATGTAAATTGCATTGCCTATATCAGAAACTAAATTGTTCTCTACCGTAACATTTGTTACTTTATAGATTCCTTCTGGTATACCAGCTGCATTCGTATTCACTTTACTGCCCTGTATTTGGATTCCATATCCTTTCCAGCTTTTTCCATTAATTTTATCTGTATTAGAAATAAATATCCGATTATTTTTCACAGAAATATTGGATGAATACTGATTTCCAGCAGTCCCCGACACTGCATCAGGTGCCAGATGGGTATTTGGCGTATACATGCTGCATACAAGTACTCCGCCGCCTACATGTTCCATCGTGTTGTCTTCCACTGCAGAATCCACATAGTTCAGACACCAGACAGCTCTTTTGCGGATGTTGCGGAAGGTGTTATTACGGATCTGGATATTACGGTACGGACGGTCGTAAACCATGCTGTGGCTTCCCACACCTGCGAAGACATCCTCAAAGGTATTGTTCTCGATCAGCACATTTTCGCAGACAGCTCCGTCAAATGGCTGATACCCTGGAAAAATATAGTCCAGGCAGGCATCCAGCTGAATGCACTCCTGTCCGCCGCCTTCGTAGTCCTTCCAGTAGCCGCGGAAAGTACAGCCGGTTACTACCACATTCTTCACTCCTGCGATCTCAAGGAAATGTGATTTCAGATTGTTAAGAAATGTAACGTTCTTCACAGTTACATTCGTGGCATGACCTATACGGAAGCCCACGAAACCGCCAGGATTCTCCTTGCCCTCCACATTCTGATAGTTCAGATCCCAAGTGCCGCCATCAATGGTAACATTCCGGTAGCCATTATAGCCGCCATCAGAGAGCACTTCCTCACCAAGCCGGAGAATAATGTGCTTATTGGTGCTGCTCTTGGTGATAACTGCACCCTGGGCATAAAGAGTCATGTTACTGTACAGATGAATGGTATTGGAAATATAATAATTTCCCTGAGGAATGATTACCTTACAGGGAGACGCATCTGTAGCACGCTGCCCCATAAATTTCAAAACAAGGTTCAGCACATTGGTGATATCCGTTTCCTCCTGAACATCCAGGGTAACCTCTGTGGCATCTGCCGGAATTTTGGCGAGAATCTCTGCTTCCTCTTCGGAAAGATCGGCAGCCTGTACTTCTGCCTCGGCCTCATCCGAGCTTCCATCTGTGAACGCTATCTCGTCACTGCTGCCGCTGAAAAAAGCAGCCTCACTTTGCTGTTCTTCTGAATCAGATCCAAAGCTTGCCTCAGCATCTTCTCCGCTTTCCGGCAGCATCTCCGGATTATCTGTGTCATCTGGAGCCTGTACCTGATCCTGACTGCCTGCCGCATCAGGTACCTGCACTTCCTCAGTTCCGTCTGTGTAAAAACTATCACTTTCAGTCGTATCGGAAAACTCAGCTGCAATTTCCGGTGCCTCTGCATAAGCAGCTCCGCTGCAGCCCAGTTCCAATGACAATCCCAACAGAATTCCAGCCACAAGTCTCTTCATATTCGTCCTCCTGCCTTAAATCATCACAGTCTTTCCCTGCAGGATCCTTTATGTAAAAAAGAAATATCATCTGTTTCCCTTTTACATAAAGAATCCTCGCCGACAAAACCCTTTGCAAAAAAAATCCCCGCAGTTGCCTGCAAACAGACTTCTGCGGGGAGCTTGGTTCGCTTAAATTATTTAAGAGTAACTTTAGCGCCTTCAGCCTCAAGTTTAGCTTTGATGTCCTCAGCCTCAGCTTTGGAAGCGCCCTCTTTAACTGCTTTAGGAGCACCATCAACAACTTCTTTAGCTTCTTTAAGACCTAAGCCTGTGATCTCACGAACAACTTTGATAACTTTAACTTTGTTAGGACCTACTTCTGTAAGCTCTACGTCAAACTCATCTTTCTCCTCTGCTGCCTCAGCTGCACCAGCTGCTGCTACAACAACGCCTGCTGCTGCGGATACACCGAACTCTTCCTCGCAAGCTTTTACTAAATCATTTAACTCTAATACAGATAACTCTTTGATTGCTTCGATAAACTCAGCTGTTGTTAACTTTGCCATTATAATTTTCCTCCATTTTTAAAATTTTTGTGGAATCAATGATTCGATTCAGCGGCAGATTCTTAAATTATTCTGCTGCTGGAGCCTCTGCTGCACCCTCGCCCTGCTGTTCTGCAATCTGATTAAGCACACGAGCAAAGTTGGTGATAGGAGACTGGATACTTCCAAGCAGTTTGCCGAGAAGTTCTTCTCTGGACGGGATCTGGGACAGAGCCTGGATTCCTGCCTGATCGTTGTAGTTACCCTCAACAATACCTGCAACTAATTCAAGTGCCGGATACTGTTTTGCAAATTTAGCAAGGATTCTTGCAGGAGCAGTAGCGTCTGTTGCAGAAATTGCAATAGCGTTTGTTCCATGTAAGTGCTTGTCAAGATCTGCACATGGAGTACCTTCAAATGCACGACGCATTAAAGTGTTCTTGTAAACCTTATACTGTACGCCGGACTCTCTTAACTCTTTACGTAAAATAGTATCCTGCTCAACTGTAAGACCGCTGTAGTCAACCAGTACGACTGCCTGTGCGTCTTTAATGTTGTTTGCGATTTCTTCTACGATTGGCTGTTTCAGTTCTACTTTTGCCATGAAATGGTACACCTCCTTATAAAATTTGATATACCGCCAAAAAAAGCCTTGCTGTAAGAC
>CAVJRB010000074.1:0-4751 GCA_963651655.1 bacterium
CCAGCATAGTCACCCGCCTGTCTTTTGCCTTACAGATTTGTCTCAATCCCAAATCTGTAAATTGATTTTCCCTCCAAAATGCATTACAATGGGAAGCAACCAAGGAGGAGAAACGTTATGAAACTGGACAAAAAACAAATTTTTACAATTCCTAATTTATTAAGCACATTCCGCATTGTACTGGCGTTCGTATTTCTGGCTGCCTTCTATCAGTCCGGAGCATCCGGCAGAAGCAATCTGCTCACAGCCATCATCCTGCTTTCCGCACTCACCGATTTCCTGGATGGCAAAATTGCCCGGAAATTCAACATGGTCAGCGAGCTTGGCAAGATCCTGGATCCCATCGCAGACAAGATCACCCAGGGTGTTCTGATCCTTTGCCTGATGAAAGAGTATTCCCTTTTGAAATGGCTGTTCCTTCTTTTCGCAGTGAAAGAAGCCTTCATGGGAATCGTGGGAGTGAAGGTCTTAAAGAAAACCCAGGAAAACAAAGGCGCCATGTGGTACGGCAAGGTCTGTACCGCCTTCTTTTATCTGGTCATGCTGTTGCTGCTTTTCATCCCCGACATGCCCATGAACATCGCCAACACTTTAATCCTGGCCTGCAGCTTTTTCATGGCCCTGTCATTTATCCTGTATGCCAAACGCTACAAAGACCTGCTTTCCTAAATAAGCAGGTCAACTGCCAGCAGCACAGCCCCCAGCAAAGTTTTTCTTGACTTAAACCCATGTTTAAGCCTTATGATAAGGATAAATAATACGAAAGGATTTTACAATTATGCTGTATCGAAAATTACCTCACGGAGATGAGCAGATCAGTGTTCTCGGAATGGGAACCTCTGTTGTGGGAGAAGTCTCCGAAAAAAACGTGGTGGAGACCATCACCTACGCCCTGGATCACGGAATCAACTACATTGACCTGGCAGGCGGACATGCCGCAATTTTCCCAGGCATCGGAAAGGCACTGGAAGGAAGACGAAAAGATGTGATGTTCCAGCTGCATTTCGGCGCAGACTACACCTCCGGCGAGTACGGATGGAACATGACTCTGGACGGTGTAAAAAAATCCGTAGACTGGCAGCTTTCCAACCTGAAAACCGATTACATTGATTTTGGCTTTATGCACTGCCTGGATGAACTCGCAGATCTGGAAAACTACCAGAAAAACGGAATCCTCCAGTTTCTCCTGGACATGAAAGACCAGGGTGTCGTGAAGCACCTTGGCTTATCCACCCACGCCCCGACGCTGGCAAACAAAGTTCTGGATATGGGCCTGATCGACATGATGATGTTTTCCATCAACCCCATGTACGATTACGGACAGGGCGATTTTTCCATCGGAAGCAATGCCGAGCGCTATGAACTGTATTCCAGATGTGAAAAAGAAGGCGTTGGAATCTCCGTCATGAAGCCATTCAATGCCGGACAGCTCCTCTTGGCCAAAACTTCCCCATTCCACCAGGCCCTTACTCCTGCGCAGTGCATCCAGTACGCCCTGGACCGCCCGGGTGTTCTTACTGTTATGCAGGGAGCTGCAAATGTAGAGCAGCTGAAGCAGAACCTGTCATTCCTTGACGCCACAGAAGAAGAGAGAGATTACTCCATCATCGGTTCCTTCACCCCGGATGAAACCAAAGGAAAATGCGTATACTGCAAACACTGTCATCCATGTCCTGCCGGAATCGACATCGGTCTGGTGAACAAATACTACGATCTTGCCAGACTTGGGGACGTTCTTGCAAAGGAGCATTATCTTACCCTGGAAAAAAATGCCTCCGTCTGTCTTCAGTGCGGTCACTGCAACAGCAGATGTCCGTTCTCTGTAGACCAGATGAAACGGATGAGAGAAATCGAAGAATATTTCCGTTAGAAAATACCAATAGAAAGAAGGGATTAACATTAACCTGTGGGCACTTCTCATGATCGTTTTATTTTTACTGACCATTGCAGGAATTTTGTATCTTGCAAACCGGATCGGTAAATTCGCTTTTGTGCGCAGACTGGCAAAAGGGAAAAAGAAAATCGGCACCTTATTTGGTTTTCTTCTTGCAGCCGCTGTCACGGCATTGATCTGGCGGATCTGGGGTTCCATGAACGCCATTGTATGCGTGCTGCACCTGATCGTATTCTGGCTGATCAGCGATGGGATTTTCGCCATCATCCGAAAATGCCGCAAAAAAGACTTCACCCGCTATTATGCTGGAGCAGCAGCCATTCTTTTCACTGTAGGATATCTTGCCGCCGGCTGGTACCTGGCCCATCATGTGTGGGAGACCAGATATGAGATCCAGACGGATAAGGAAGTAGGAAATCTCCGGGTTGCCGTCTTTTCCGATTCTCATACCGGAACCACCTTCCACGGAGAGGGATTTGCAGAACACATGAAAACCATCCAGGCCCAGAACCCGGATGTGGTTGTGATCGTAGGAGATTTTGTGGACGATGACACCTCCAAAGAGGACATGATCCAGTGCTGCGCGGCACTTGGCGAAATGGAAACCACCTACGGCATCTACTATGTTTTTGGAAATCACGACAAAGGCTATTATTCCCCGGACTACCGCGGCTACGACGGAGATGACCTGATTGCTGAACTAGAGAAAAATAACGTGCACGTTTTGCAGGACGATGTGGAGCTGATCGACAACCGTTTCTACATCATCGGCCGCCAGGACAAATCCGAAGAATACGCAGGCGGACGCAAGACCATGGAAGAACTGACAAAAGATCTGGACCCGGAGAAATTTTCCATCGTTCTGGATCACCAGCCCCAGGACTATGCCGCACAGGCAGCCGCCGGCGTTGACCTTGTCTTTTCCGGCCACACCCACGGCGGACAGCTTTTCCCACTTATGACCATCGAGAACCATTCTAATCTTGCCTCTGATGACCGTGTCTACGGCTATGAGAAGCGTGACAACACCAATTTCATTGTCACCTCCGGAATCTCCGATTGGGCCATCAAATTCAAAACCGGATGCAAATCTGAGTATTTATTAGTGGATATTCAGGGAAAATAAATACAATTGCGAAATAGTTGCTGCATGCTTTCGGCGCAGCAACTATTTTTGTGCAAAATGCTTGTTAAAAATATAATTTTTATTGCTTTTTGGTTAATTTATCACTATAATAAACACAAATAACCTGTTGTTTTCACATTTTTCAGAAAGGATTTTCCATGGAAACACGAGTTGCTGTGATCAGCATTATTGTAGAGAATACGGACGCCGTCGAGCCGCTGAACGGGCTTTTGCATACTTATGGAGAATACATCATCGGACGGATGGGCATTCCCCACCGGGAAAAAAGCATCAACATTATCTGCGTGGTGCTGGATGCTCCCCTTGATAAAATCAATGCACTGTCCGGCGCTCTTGGACGGCTGAATGGGATTTCCACCAAGGTGGCTTATTCCAAGGTCTGAAAGAGGTATAGCCCGGAAAAGTTTAGAAGCTTTTACAATTGAATACTGACATCCCCTGACACTGAAACCAATCCTTGAGGTGAAAGATACGATGATTTTTTTGCAGACATATGTTCTGTGATATTTTTGCATACACAAATCCTGCCGCTGTATCTTTCCCTTTTAAGAGGGGGAGAGAAGCGGCGGGATTTTTTATTACGCAATACAAAGGGAGGCGGTTTATGATCCAACAGCAAATAGAACGCATTGACAAATTAGAACAGCAGCACATGCTGCCCAAAGAAGAACTGATCGCACTTTTGGACGGACAAAGCGAAGCGCTTTCCAACTATCTTTTTGCCAGAGCAGACGCTGTGCGCAGAGCCAATTACGGCACAGATGTCTACGTCCGCGGCCTGATCGAGTTCACCAACTACTGCAAAAATGACTGCTATTACTGCGGCATCCGCCGTTCCAACCCAAATGCCAGCCGTTACCGGCTCACCGAAGAGGAGATTCTTGGCTGTTGCAAAGAGGGCTATCAGCTTGGTTTTCGCACCTTCGTACTGCAGGGTGGGGAGGACCCTTTTTACACTCCGGAGCGGATCGAGCATCTGGTGCGCTCTATCAAAAGTCAGCATCCTGACTGCGCCATCACCCTTTCTGTAGGAGAGCACGACAGGGAAACTTACCAGCGCTGGTTTGACGCAGGAGCAGAACGATACCTTCTCCGTCACGAAACTGCCGAGGATGCCCATTACCGGATTTTGCATCCGCCGGAACTAAGCCTGGCTCACCGGAAACAATGCCTGTGGGATTTAAAAAGCATTGGCTACCAGGTTGGCTGTGGATTCATGGTAGGCTCCCCGGGACAGACCAGTACCCAGCTGGCAGAGGACCTGCTTTTTATCCATGAGCTGCAGCCGGAGATGGTGGGCATCGGCCCTTTTATTCCACAGAAAGACACCCCATTTCGTGATCAGGCTCCCGGCACCTTAGAGCAGACCCTTTTTCTCCTTGGCATCCTTCGTCTGATGCTTCCCCAGGCTCTGCTTCCGGCCACCACAGCCCTTGGCACCATCCATCCCAAAGGCCGGGAAAAAGGCATTCAGGCAGGTGCAAACGTGTGCATGCCCAACCTTTCCCCTACAGAAGTCCGGGAAAAATACGCACTCTACGACAACAAGATCTGCACCGGGGATGAGGCGGCAGAGTGCCGCCGCTGCCTTTCCATGCGCATGAAATCCATCGGATATCAGGTGGTGGTGTCAAGAGGCGACCATCTTTCCAGGCGAGCAAAGTAAAAACTGAATACGGAACCCCATAACACTTCACTAATGGGAAAGGC
>CAVJRB010000075.1:0-5719 GCA_963651655.1 bacterium
CCCATGATGGACATACCCATGTTGATAACACCAAGAAGAAGAGCACCGATTACAACTCCGCCTACAGTACCGCTTCCACCGTATGCAGAAGCACCGCCGATGAAGCAGGAACCGATTGCATCCATCTCAAATGAAGTACCTGTACTACCATTTACAGAACCAACACGAGCTGCGCACAGAAGACCTGCAAGTCCGGCAAGTAAGCCCATGTTTGCGTATGCAATAAAGTAAACCTTATTTGTATCAATACCGGAAAGCTGTGTAGCTTTCTCGTTGCCGCCGATTGCGTAGAAGTAACGTCCAAATGCGGTCTTGGATGTGATAAAGTTGTAAATCATGCAGATTACAACTACCCATACAAGCATTACGGAGATACCTTTGTACTGGTACAGCTTGTAGCAGTACCACAGAATAACAACTGCGATTACGACTGCTCTGCCGTAGTCAGAAGCTGCTGTATTCTGGCGATAGCCTTTTTTCGCTTTGTTTGCTCTGGATTTCATGGTGGAGAAAATAATATAGCATGCAATGATCACACCAACGATCAGAGCGGAATATTTCTTTCCATCATCAAGTCCTGGAATGTTAATATAGGAAGTAAATACATTCAGGAAAGATTTGTTCTGGATGGATACGGTTTTGTTGTCCAGTACCAGACGTCCGAATCCACGGAAAATGAACATACCTGCAAGTGTTGTGATGAATGGAGGAATTCTCTTATAACCAATCCAGTAGCCCTGCCAAACACCAACCAGAAGGCCGATCACAAGGCAAAGAAGGATGGTAAGGAATGGGTTAAAGCCCTTATTTCCAATGAGAACTGCCGCAGCACCGCCTACAAAACAGATAACCGATCCAACAGAAAGATCAATGTTACCACCAGTTAAGATACAAAGCAGCATACCACATGCAAGAACCAGTACGTATCCGTTCTGAAGCATAAGGTTTGACATATTCTGTGCGTAAAGAAGTCGTCCGTCAGTAAGGGCACAGAACAGGATAAATACGATTACAAGCGCAATGACCATCGTATATTTTCTTAAAAAATCCTTTATTTTGGAATTCATATCGTTTTCCTCCTTGATTATTTCTTCTGATTCTGCATGATATGTGCCATGATGCCTTCCTGGGTTGCTTCTTTCGCATCCAGCTCTCCGGCCATCTTACCTTCATTCATGATATAGATTCTATCGCACATACCAAGGATTTCAGGCATTTCAGAGGAAATCATGATTACAGATTTTCCCTGTTCCACCATCTGATTGATCAGACAGTAAATATCGTATTTCGCACCTACGTCGATTCCTCGGGTAGGCTCGTCCAGAATCAGAATATCCGGTTCTGTAAACATCCACTTTCCAAGAAGAGCCTTCTGCTGGTTGCCACCGGACAGGTTGCCAATACGCTGTTCGTTGGAAGGGGTCTTGGTTCCCATTTCCTCTGTCATCTTTTCTGCAAGCTGGACTTCAAGGTCAGTATTGATAATTCCCCTGTCACAAACCTTGGAAAGACGGGCCAGAGTGGTGTTGAAGCGGATGGACTCATCAAGGATCAGTCCGTTTGTTTTACGGTCCTCCGTTACATATGCAAGACCATGCTGAATGGCTGCCCGAGGATCCTTAAGATCTACTTTTTCACCCTTTATGTACAGTTCCCCGGAAATTGCGCTTCCATAGCTTTTACCGAAGATGGACATTGCCAGCTCTGTACGGCCTGCACCCTGCAGTCCTGAGAAGCCAACAACCTCGCCTTTATGTACTTTAAAGGAAATATTGTCGTCTACAATTTTTTCCGGATACAGAGGATGATGAACAGTCCAGTTCTTTACCTCAAGCATCACGTCCTTACTTACATTGTGCTCGCGTTTCGGATAGCGGTCTTCCATAGGACGGCCAACCATTCCTTTGATGATTCGGTCCTCACTTAAGTCATCCACGCCTTTTGTAAGTGTCTCAATTGTGCTTCCGTCTCGAAGAATGGTACAACGGTCTGCACAGTAAATAATTTCATTCAGTTTGTGTGTAATAATAATGGATGTCAGTCCCTGCTTCTTGAATTCCATAAGCAGATCCAGAAGCATCTTTGCGTCTTCATCATTCAGGGATGAAGTAGGCTCATCCAGGATGAGCAGTTTTACTTTTTTGGAAAATGCTTTTGCAATTTCTACCAGCTGCTGTTTGCCAGTTCCAATATCTTTAATTAAGGTCTGGGCAGATTCGTGAAGACCTACCTGAGCCATGTGTTTTTCCGCTTCACTGTAGGTTTTGTCCCAGTCGATGGCTCCTCTTTTATTTTTGATCTCGTTTCCGAGAAACATGTTTTCACCGATGGAAAGCAGTGGGATTAATGCAAGTTCCTGATGAATAATAACGATACCTTTTGCCTCGCTGTCATTAAGCTTTTTAAACTTACATTCTTCACCTTCATAGGTAACCGTTCCAGTATAGCTGCCGTATGGATACTGACCACTTAATACGTTCATCAATGTGGACTTTCCCGCACCGTTCTCACCGATCAGCGCATGAATCTCTCCACGCTGAACTTCAAGGTTAACGTTATCCAAAGCTTTGACACCGGGGAATTCCTTCGTAATGTGTTCCATTACTAAAATATTATCAGCCAAAATGGCGCCCCCTTTCCCATAAAGCAGGCGGGGCTTTTCACCCCGCCCGCATTTACAACTTCATATTTGATTTGTATGACGTTTTTGGTTCAGCTTAAATTAGTTTGCTGGATGAAGATATCCGTCATCGTCCATTGTGTAGTATCCTGGGTCAACCAGTGCTTCCTGAAGGTTGTCTTTTGTTACAACTGTTGGAACCAGAAGGAAGGATGGGCACTTGTGGCCTTCAGATGTCTCATAGGACTCTGTATCATATGCGCAGTCGAAATCCCAGCCAGATGCATCAATCAGGGAACCATCGATTGTGTCGCCGTTCAGGATTGCTTTTGCAAGGTCAAGTGTTACGACTGCCTCGTTTGCAACTGCTTTGTAAACGGTCATGGACTGTTTTCCATCAACGATGTTTGCAAGGTTTGCTTCGTCACCGTCCTGGCCTGTGATCAGAACTGTGTTGCTGCCAGCGTAATCAGACTCGATTGCCTGTGTTACACCAAGTGCTGTAGAGTCGTTGGAGCAAAGTGCTACGTCAAGCTGTGTTCCATCTGCATAGTAAGAAGCAAGAATGTTCTGCATTCTCTCAAGTGCTGTCTGGGTATCCCACTGTGCTGTTGCTACAGAATCGAAATCGATCTGTCCGGAAACTACGTTTAATGTTCCGGCATCAATGTATGGTTTTAATGTATCATAAGCACCGTTGAAGAAATATCCAGCATTGTTATCTGCCGGATCACCAGCTGTGAACTCGATGTTGTAGGTGTTGTCACCAGCGTTGTCAAGATCCAGTGTATCGATAACATACTGTCCCTGAAGGGTACCTACTGTGTAGTTATCAAAAGAAATGTAGTAGGATACAGCGTCGGATTTAATCAGACGGTCATAGGAAATTACCGGGATTCCTGCTTCTGCTGCTTCGTCCATTACCGTGTTAAGAGCCTCGCCATCAATAGCTGCTACAACTAACAGGTTTACTCCGTCAGAAATCAGGTTCTGGATATCGTTTACCTGACGGTCTGTCTCGTTGTCAGAGTAAGTAAGCTCTACTTCGTATCCAGCGTCTTCGAACTGTTTCTGCAGATAAGAACCATCACGATTCCAACGTTCCAGAGACTGTGTAGGCATTGAAATACCGATCTTTCCGCCTTCTGCTGCTCCGTCTTCTGCGAATACCGGAACTGTGAATGCGCTCATTGCCATTGCTGCTACCATTGCCATTGCTACTTTTCTCTTCATGAAAAAACCTCCCGTATCATTTTTATTTGCTATGTCGTATAGCTTTCTGATGGGATTATAATATCATACCGGCAGTTTGTGTAAAATGGACTAATTTTGGATTGCTCTTTCAATTTTTGTGTTGGTAAGTGCACAATTTTGTGCTGGACTGGATATTTTTGTTGTGGAATAGTACTAGATTGTAATTATGTGCTATTGACATTTTTGAGATGTGAAGTGGGAGATTCGTGAAGCGGTGTCGTTTCCCGGACGTGAGCTCGCAAGGTATATTCATCGCAGGTCGTCGCAACACTCCGGCGAGCTAACTGTCAACTGCGGCTAAGCATCTCAGGAGAGCCTTCGATGCTAAGTCTCCGTAGACAGTGGATCTCGTCTCCGTTAAGACCGCTCCTGAAATGACCTGCTCACGAATATACCTTGTGAACTCACTGGTTACTGGTAAGGGGAATACGCTAAAACGATACTTTTTCACTGGCGCTAGGGAAAGAGTCCGCCTTGATTACCTAAACCACCCTTTAGTTCAATACTGCAGTCCCTTTATACGCCACATTTCCACGCAGGGAATAGGAGCGCACAGCACCTTTTCCGATGCGGAGGCGGAGGGGGGTGTCGTGGGTGGGAGTGAGGGTGTAGGTGACATTCTTTTCTTCCCATTTCAGGTCTACGCGGATGTTTCCACGTGCGATGAGGCCGGTGGCTTCGCCGTTTTTCCAGGAAGGAGGAAGGGCAGGGAGGAGGACAAGTTCTTCGCCTTGACTCTGGACCAGGATTTCCGCCGCAGCGGCGCTGTATCCTAAGTTTCCGTCAATCTGGAAAGGTGGGTGAGCGCAGAACAGGTTGGGATAGATGCCGCCTCTTCGCATGCTCAGTTCTTCCGTGGGATCTACTACGTACAACAGGTTCTTCATAATTTTTTCCACATGAGCGCCATCCTCCATACGCGCCCACATCAGAACCTTCCATGCCAGACTCCATCCCGTTCCGGCGTCGCCGCGAAGTTCAAGACTCTTTCTCACAGCTTCATATAACTTAGGTGTCTGAGGTGTGATGCCGCAGCCAGGATGAAGCTCGTACAGATGGGAAACATGGCGATGGTGCACATCCTGCTCCGGGAATTCCTCGTTCCACTCCAGAATCTGCCCTTTACTGCCAATTGCAGTAGGAACCATGCGCTCTAATGCTTCCAGCACATCGCACACCAACTGCCCCTGCACGCCAAGTACCTCGCATCCCTTCACATAATCCCGGAACAGATTTCTTGCAATGGCGAGGGTATTTTCACTGTATTTAGCCACAGAACAATCCTCAAAAAACAAATTCTCCGGTGAAGTGGCAGGGCAGATGGCAAGGCCCTTGTCGGTCTCCTGAAGCTGTGCCAGACAGAAGCGCACATTTTCTTCCAGTATGGGCATGATTTCTTTCAGATATTCTTTATCTTCTGTAAATAAATACTGGTCAAACAGATTTCGGCAGAGCCATGCTTCTCCAAATGGCCAGAATGCCCACACTGCCTTTCCTGTTGCAGGAGAAGTTTTGCCCCAGATATCGGTGTTGTGGAAGCAGGCAGCTCCCTCGCAGCCAAACAACTCCCTGGCAGTTTTCTGTCCGTTCTTTACCAGAGCCTTGCACAGGTTCACCAGCGGTTCCTGCATTTCAGCAAGATTCAGAGGGCCAGTCATCCAGTAGTTCATTTCCGTATTGATATTTACAGTGAAATCCCCGAACCAGGGCGGAATTATATCATCGCTCCAGATTCCCTGCAGGTTGGCAGCCTGTGTGCCCGGACGGGAAGAGGAGATAAGCAGATATTTTCCGAAAGCAAACAAAATCGCATAAAGTTCCGGATCAGATACGCCTGCCTGAAAT
>CAVJRB010000076.1:0-12586 GCA_963651655.1 bacterium
GGATGATTTCATGGGACTTACCTATGACGATGGAAACAAAGCATTCGCAAACGGTGAAGCAGCCATGATCATTAACGGAAACTGGGCAATCAACCAGTACCTGAATTCCAATTCGGATCTGAATGTGAACATGTTTGCATTCCCGGCCTCCAATGACGAGTCAAAGAACTATGTAACCTCCGGTGTTGACGTACTCCTTGGCGTATGCAAGGACAGCGCAAACGAGGAGATGGCAAAGGAATTCGTATCCTTTATGCTTGAGCCGGAAAACGCAAAAATGTATATTGAAGACCAGTTCGCTTTCTCTGCTGTAAAAGGTGTAGAGCAGGAGAACGAAACGGTTGCAGGTGTAAAAGAGGACATTGCAAACGGCAAGGTTGCCAACTTCCCAGACCACTACTATCCATCAGGATTTGATCTTTCCGCTCTGATTTCCGAGATGTGCCTGAACTATACAAACGGAATGGACAACGAGGAAAACATGAACCAGTTCCTTGCACAGTGCGATGAGAAATACGATATCGCCAATGTAGAATGATGAGGAGATGATCCTATGAAGAAAAAAACAACCCGGAAAAGACCTGCTGTCAACCGGATCTACTACATTTACGTAGGAATCCTTGCAGTGCTGTTTTTCACCTTCCACACCATCCCGTTCCTGAAGGGCGTTATGTACAGCTTTACGGACTGGAAAGGCTACGGAGACTGGAATTTTGTGGGACTTCGAAATTATATCCATATGTTTTCCGATACAGATACCGGAAATGCATATTTATTCACCTTTAAGTTTGCAGTGATCACCACTATCCTGGTCAACGTGATCAGCCTGGTTCTGGCCTGCGCCTTAAATGCAAAAATCAAATTTAAAAATACCATCAAAGCATTTTACTTCCTTCCATACATGCTTGGAAGCCTGATCGTTGGATTTATTTTTAACTATATTTTTGCAAACCTGATTCCACAGCTTGGAAAAACGCTTGGAATCAAAGCCTTAAGCGTAAACATTCTTGGAACAAACAATGCGATCTGGGGAATCATTGCCGTATCCTTGTGGATTGGATGTGCATTTAATACCCTGATCTACATTGCAGGACTTCAGTCCATTGATACGGATGTTTACGAGGCAGCTGACCTGGACGGAGCAACAGGGTTCCGCAGATTCAGCAAAATTACCTTCCCCCTTCTGGCACCGTCCTTTACCATCAACATGGTCCTTTCCGCAAAAGGATACCTGATGGTTTACGACCAGATCATGGCTATGACAGAAGGCGGCCCGGGAACCAGCACCACATCCATTGCAGTATTGATCTACAAGAAAGGCTTCGGCGGCGGACAGTTTGCTTACCAGTCCGCCAACGCAGTTATGCTTTTCATCGTAGTTGTGCTGATTTCCGTATTCCAGCTGCGCATACTTGAGAAGAGGGAGGAAAAATTAGGATGAAACAGAACACAGTAAAAGTAAAAGAACGTTATAACTGGCCTGTTACGATCCTTCTGATCATTGGAATCGTGGTAGTCATTCTCCTGCCTCTTTATATGGCACTGATGATCGCCATCAAGGATCCCTCGGATATGAACAATATCCTGGCCCTTCCAAAGAAGATCCGTCTTCAGAACTTTGTGGATGCATGGGTAATGACGGATTTCCCGAGAAAGTTTTTTAACACTGCATTTATCACTGTGGTCAACCTGTTTTTCACCCTGATCACAAACTCCTTTGCAGCCTATGCCATTACAAGAAACCGTAAGAAGAGCAAATTCTTCTCCATTATGTATTACTATTTTATCAGTGCGATGTTTATCCCGTTCCAGGTCATTATGCTGCCATTGGTTGTGCAGGCAAATACCTTCCATCTGGACAACATTTTCGGAATCACTTTCCTGTATATTATTTTCGGTCTTCCTATGAACACCTTCCTGTATACAGGTGCTGTAAAGGCAATTCCGGAGGCACTGGACGAAGCCGCAATGATCGATGGGGCAAACCCCATCCAGATCTTTAGCAGAATTATTTTCCCGGTATTAAAACCAACCACTGCAACAGTAGCGATCCTTTCCTTTATGTGGACATGGAACGACTTCACCATGCCGCTGGTACTTTTAAGCGATGAGAGCCAGCAGACCTTACAGCTTGCCCAGTATGTATTTAAGAAACAGTTCTCTGTAGACTACAACCTGGCATTTGCGTCCTATCTGCTTGTTCTGCTTCCTGTACTGATCGTATATATCTTCTGCCAGAAATGGATCATGAATGGTGTGGTTGCCGGAGCAGTGAAATAAAAAGGAGACAAAACATGAAGAAAAACTGGTGGAAAGAAAGCATTGTATATCAGATCTATCCCAAAAGCTTTAACGACAGCAACGGGGATGGAATCGGAGATATCAAAGGAATTATAGAGAAGCTTGATTACTTGAAAGAGCTTGGGGTAAACGTTCTGTGGATTTCCCCTATGCTGGAGTCCCCGCAGGATGACAACGGCTACGACATTTCCGATTACCGCAGAATTTATAAGGACTACGGAACCATGGAGGATTATGAAAAGCTCCTTGAGGAGGCACATAAGCGTGAAATCAAGGTACTCATGGACCTGGTGGTAAATCATACCTCCGACGAGCATCAGTGGTTCTTAGAGAGCAAAAAATCCAAGGACAATCCATACCGCGACTATTACATCTGGAAAAATCCGGTAAACGGAAAAGAGCCTAACAACTGGGGCGGTGTATTTGGCGGTTCTGCATGGGAATATGATGACGAGACACAGATGTATTATCTTCATCTTTTTTCCAAAAAACAGCCTGATCTGAACTGGGAAAATGAAAAGGTCCGCCAGGAAGTTTATGATATGATGAAATTCTGGTGCGACAAGGGAATCGACGGCTTCCGTATGGATGTGATCAGCCTGATTTCCAAGGACCAGTCTTTCCCGGATGGAAAAGTAGGAAGCGGTCTTTACGGAGATTTCGGCCCGTACAGCATCCATGGTCCGAGAGTTCACGAATTTCTGAAGGAAATGAACCGTGAAGTTCTTTCCAAATATGATATCATGACAGTTGGTGAAACTTCCGGTGTCACCATTGAAGAAGCACAGAAATATGCAGGAGAAGACAGCGGCGAGCTGAACATGGTCTTCCAGTTTGAGCATGTGGAAGATTCCTCCCAGCATGTAGAGTTCGGCAAATGGACCACAGCCAAATATGATTTCAAGGCCTTTAAAAAGACCATGATTAAGTGGCAGGAGCAGCTTCAGGGAAAAGCATGGAACAGCCTGTTTCTGGGCAACCATGACCAGCCAAGAAGCGTTTCCAGATTCGGAAATGACAATCCGGCTTACAGAGAGACCTCAGCAAAAATGCTGGCAACCTGTCTGCATATGATGCAGGGTACCCCTTATGTTTACCAGGGCGAAGAGCTTGGAATGACAAATGTCTACTTTGACAAGCTTGAGGATTACCAGGATATTGAGAGCATTCAGTTCTACACAGAACTGACAGATGCAGGACTTATGACTCCGGATTACATGATGAAATGCCTGATGCTCAGAAGCCGCGACAATGCCAGAACCCCGATGCAGTGGGATGATTCCGACCAGGCTGGTTTTACAGAGGGCAAGCCGTGGATCAAGGTAAATCCCAACTACAAGGAGATCAATGCCAAAAGAGAGCTTGAGGATCCGGACTCTGTTTTCCATTATTATCAGAAGCTGATCCGCATCCGCAAGGAAAAGGACATTGTAGTGTATGGAGAATTTGAGCCTCTTTACCGTGAGGATGACCAGATTTTCGCATATGTGAGAAAGCTGGATGAGGAGAGACTTCTTACAGTGTGCAACTTCAGCGAGCATATGGCAGAGGTGGAAATCCCGGAAGAATTTGCAGGGGCACAGTGTCTGATCACCAACCTTGGAAGAAAAACTTTCCAGGGAAAACTTGTTCTGAAACCGTACGAGGCATTTGTGCTTTATAAGTAGTGGTTGTAAGGACTTGGAAAATATGGTAAGTTTTAACTGTGCAGAAACTTGGCTGCTCCGATTTTTAATTTAGTACCAGGAGCAGAAGTTTTCCTGCTCTGACTGGATGTAAAATTGAGCTTGAAAGGAAGAATGAAATGATCAGAAAGTACAGATATGGCACTCCCTTTGATACGGAGGCTTTGATTCAGAAATTTGACAGCACAGACGGAGAATTTCCTTATGGAAAAATCAGTCTGGACGATGGCTTTTGCTTTACCTACATAATGGACGAGGACGATATTGTCTATGGTCTTGGAGAAGCAAACCGCGGAATTAACAAAAGGGGATATTGCTATATCAGCAATTGTACCGATGATCCGGATCATACAGAAGATAAGCGTTCCCTGTATGGCGCCCATAACTTTATCATTGTAAGCGGAAAGACTACATTTGGATTGTTCTTTGATTATCCGTCAGCGCTGACCTTTGATATCGGATATACCAGAATGGATACTCTGAAGGTTTCCTGTGAGGATGCAGATCTGGATGTGTATGTCCTGGAAGGCGAGTACGCTTATGACATTGTGAAGCAGTTCCGCCATGTGATCGGACGCAGCTATATTCCTCCGAAGTTTGCTTTTGGTTTCGGACAGAGCAGATGGGGGTACACTACAAAGGAAGATTTCCGTAAGGTGGCAGCAGGGTACCGTGAGAACCAGATTCCGCTGGATATGATCTACATGGATATTGACTATATGGATGCGTACAAGGATTTCACTTTGAATCCTGAGAACTTCCCGGATTTTCCAGAATTTGTGAAGGAGATGAAGGATCAGGATCTGCGCCTGATTCCCATCATTGACGCTGGTGTAAAAGTGGAAAGCGGCTATGACGTTTACGAAGAGGGTGTGGAAAAACGTTATTTCTGCCAGAGAGAGGACGGCAGTGATTTCGTTGCGGCAGTATGGCCTGGGGACACTCATTTCCCGGATTTCCTGAACAAGGATGCCAGAAAATGGTTTGGTGACAAGTACCGTTTCCTTACTGACCAGGGAATTGAGGGCTTCTGGAATGATATGAATGAGCCTGCTATTTTCTATTCTTCTGAGGGATTGGAAGAGGCGAAAAAGCTTGCCGGGGAATTTTCCCAGGATAAAGAGGGCAAGATCGGACTTTGGAGTATGCAGGGCAAGTTAAATGGTCTTGCCAATAATCCGGAGGATTACCGCAGATTTTATCACAATGTAGACGGCAAAAAGGTTCGCCATGATAAGGTGCACAATCTGTTTGGTTATAACATGACAAGAGCGGCAGGAGAGGCTTTCGAGCGCATTGACCCGGAGAAGCGTTTCCTGATGTTCTCCAGATCTTCCTATATCGGAATGCACCGTTACGGCGGAATTTGGATGGGAGACAACAAGTCCTGGTGGTCACACATTCTTCTGAACCTGAAAATGCTGCCATCCCTGAACATGTGCGGCTTCCTGTATACAGGTGCTGATCTTGGAGGCTTCGGTGCGGATACCACCAGAGACCTGGTGCTCCGCCATATGGCACTTGGAGTGTTTACTCCTCTTATGCGAAACCATGCAGCCCTTGGAACCAGAGAGCAGGAGTGCTACCAGTTCGAGAATATTGAGGATTTCCGAAATGTGGTAAATACAAGATACCGTCTTGTGCCTTATCTGTACAGCGAGTATATGAAGGCAGCTTTAAATGACGACATGTATTTCAAGCCTCTTGGCTTCGTATACCCGGATGATAAGATGGCAGTCCGTGTGGAGGATCAGCTGATCCTTGGAAATGAGATCATGATCGCTCCTGTCTACGAGCAGAACGCAAAAGGCCGTTACGTATACCTGCCGGAGGAAATGAAATTCGTGAAGTTTCTGGCCGACGGCACCATTTCCGAAGAAGTCCTGGAAAAAGGCGTCCACTACGTAGACGTTGCCCTGAACGAGGTACCTCTTTTCATCCGCAGCGGCAAATGCATCCCAGTTGCCCAGGCTGCCCAGTGCGTAAAAGACATTGATACCACGAACCTTCAGCTTCTTGGCTACGAAGGCAGCAGCTATACCCTGTATGAAGATGATGGAGTTCATAAGGAGTATGAGAATGCGGGGAATTACAGGGAATTGGAGAAATAAACAGACTCATCCTGGCCGTTGATTTTAGAATTCTTAATTGTAATTATTGACAGAAAATAAAGAGAGTGATATGATACGGCTAAATTAAAAATAAGACCTTTTCACATAGAGGACGGGCAGATTGATATCTGATCATGTTTGCGAAGGAGCATAACTTTTGTGGTTATGCTCCTTTTTTCTATGGTGAGAGGAAGGGAGGATGCCAAATGAGCGGACATTTTGCAGTTACTATAAACAGACAGTTTGGAAGTCTTGGAAGACCGATCGCAATGAAAGCTGCCGAGCTTCTTGGTATTAATTTTTATGACAGGGATATTGTGGAGGAAGCGGCAAAAAGGATGAATTTGCCGGTTTCTATCATTAGTGATGAGGAGGAGAAAGTGTCAGGTCCCTTTTATGCAATGAAATTCCCTCTGGGAGTAGGAAATACTACCAGGCATGATGATATTTATTATGAGCAGAGGAAGATCATTACCAATATTGCAGACAGGGAAAACTGTATTATTGTGGGCAGATGCGCAGATTACACTTTGCAGGATCATGACAATATTTTGAAAATATATATTTATGCGCCTTATGAAGCGCGAATGCGAAACTGCGTAGATATATTGAAAATGAAGCCGGACGCTGCGAAAAAAATGATTTCTGACGTAGACAAAGCCCGCGCATCATACCACAAACACTACGCCGGATATCTGCCGGGAGATTACGACCACATGGATTTCACAATCAACAGCGCCTCCCTGGGAGTCGAGCACAGCGCAGAGGTGATCCGTGACATTGTGCTGAAAAAGTTCGGGGATATGCTGTAGGGAAAATGGTTGATTAACTTTACTGAAATAAGGTTTCATGGTATCATAATTTTATTGTTAGAGTTATGGTATCTTGGAACCTTTTTTTGCTGTAAAAAGATATTTCCAGAAAGGAATAAAAAGTTTTTCTGATTTACTGATATTTTTCCGTAAAGCGCCAACATCCCTTCTTGTATTTCCCAACAAGGTATGTTACAATTTACCCGGTTAACGGAATGCAGTGTCAGGGGGAGCGCCCTGGTGTTGCGGTCAGATTTTTGATGACGAAAAACCAGATTGCGAGGGAGCCCGTAGGTCCGGGTTGAGAGGATCCCGTCAGGATCGACCGAAACCTGTTCACCTGAAATCACAGGTGGATTGTCAGCGTCTGCTCGAAAGTCATTTTCGGTACATGCTGAGAGGCATGTATTTTTTTTACTTCTTTCAGCAGAAATATATCACCCAATAAGGGCATGGAGGTATTTCATTATGAAGAAACACATTGTATCCGCACTTTCCATGGCATTATGCCTTGGACTTACCGCAGGAAGCACAGTCACTGTATTTGCAGATGACACTAAGACCATCGACTCTTTGAAAATTGCTTTTTCTCCCTATGCGGATTCCGACACCATTACCACAGCCACAGAGCCCCTTGAAGACTTACTGAAGGAAACCCTTCTCACCAAGGGCTATGATGTGGAAAATGTGGACATGACAGTTGGCACAAGCTACACAGCTGTGGGACAGGCATTAAGTGCAGGCAGTGCAGATATCGGCTTTATTTCGGGCGGTAACTATGTACTGTTTTCTGATGACTGCGATGTTCTTCTCACCGCACTTCGCTACGCCATCAACAAGGACTCCGATGATCCCAAGGATTGGAACGACGGAACCATTGAAGAAAATACAGACGAAATGTCTACCTACTACCGTTCCATCATTCTTGCCGGACCAAGCGAGAAAGGCCAGGCTCTGCTGGAAAAAGTAAACAATGGCGAGGAACTCACCTGGGATGATTTAAATGACGCCACCTGGGCAGTGATGGGACCGACCTCTGCTTCCGGCTACATTTATCCAAGCTTATGGCTGAATGAGAAATATGGAAAAGGCATCAGCGATCTTGCAAATGCTGTGGAGTCTGATTCCTACACCACTTCTCTTGCACGTCTTGCTTCCGGACAGGCAGATGTTATGGTTTCCTACGGACACATCCGCACCAAATATGCACCGGAATGGCAGGAAACCTTCGGCGGCACCGATGAAATGGTAAATCAGACGGGCGTAATCGGCGTTACGGACAAGATTTATAACGATATGATCGCATACAGCAAAACCTCTGATGTAATGCAGGATGAGGATTTCCGCCAGGCACTTGGGGATTCTTTCATTGAGATTGCAAACACAGATGAGGGAAAAGATATTATCAGCGTATTCAGCCAGGTTGGCTATGAGTGGGGCGATGACGCGAACTATGACGGAGAACGTGAGGCCCAGGAGCTGCTGAAATCTATGGAATAAATAGAACATTTTAAAAATCATAACTGCCGGGGCAAATCCTTTCAGCGCGTTTGCCTCGGCAGTCATTTTTGTTATAAAATGAGGTCATTTTCATTTATGGACTTACAAATTCAGCATGTGAAAAAAGAATTTAATCATACAATGGCACTTGCAGATGTAACGTTTTCTGTTTCACAGAGGGAGTTTGTCTCTGTCATCGGACCTTCCGGGGCAGGAAAAACCACTTTGTTCCGTATTTTAAACGGAATGCTCCCCTGTACCAGCGGACAGATTCTTCTGGATGGAATCCCCTTCCAATCTCTGCACGGCAGGCAAAAGCGCCTCCTTCAAAAATCCATTGCCACCATTTATCAGGATTTTTGTCTTGTGGAGAATTCCACTTGCCTGGAAAATGTGCTCACTGCCAGTCTTCCGGATCTTGGATTTTTCTCCGGTGTGCTGGGACTTTACGGAAAAAATCGTAAAGAGGAAGCCCTGCAGCTTCTGGACCGAGTAGGACTTCTTGACAAGGCAGAAGAGCCAGTGAAGAACCTTTCCGGCGGTCAGAAGCAGCGTGCTGCCATTGCAAGGGCCCTGATGCGTCATCCAGGTATTTTGCTGGCAGACGAACCGGTTGCTTCTCTGGACCCTGTAACTGGACGGCAGATTCTTGAGCTGCTGAGAAGCATTCATGAGACAGAGGGCGTGACTATTCTGATGAACAGTCATAATCTGGAATTTTCCAGAGAATTTTCCCAACGGCTTATTGGGCTTAAGAATGGGAAAGTTGTATTTGATGGGAAAGTGACAGAGCTGACTGAGGAAATCACAGAAAAGATCTACACCAACTCTGAAAACACAGCCAGGAAAAATGAGGTGTGATCCATGAACAAACGCAGCATTATAAACAATGCCAAAAGATGGGCAGTTCCAATAAGCTTTCTCTTTCTGTTTTTTCTGGCTGCCAGGTTTACTGGCTGTGTTTTCAGAGTTGGTGTAGATCCGTACTGGGAGCGTTTTTCGCCATTGCGGCTGCTCCCTTTGCCGCGGCAAACCTGAAATTTCCTGCAGCACCACGCAGAATTCTCCGGATTCTCATTCAGGTTCTCCGCTCTTTTCCGGCACTGATTCTGGCGCTGACTGCCACATTTTTGTTCGGGCTTGGAACCTTTGCCGGTACTTTTGCAATCACCTTGTATACCTTTGCCATTATGACAAAGCTGACTTACGAGGACATCAGCGCAGCTGATCCAAAGCCTTACCTGGCCCTTTGCTCCATGGGAGTTTCCCGTTTCCAGGCATATGTGCATGCTGTTATTCCGAACATTGCCCCGGGATTTCTCACCAATGCACTTTATCTCCTTGAGACCAATGTGCGCCACAGCTCCATCCTTGGATATGTGGGTGCCGGGGGAATCGGACTGCTGCTTAATGAGAAAATCTCCTGGCTGGAATTCGACAAAGTTGGCATGATTCTTCTCATGCTGTTCCTTACTGTGTGTGCGATTGAATATTTCAGCCGTTATCTGGCTTCGCTGGTTCGCGGAGAACGAAGAATTAAAAAAGAACATGCCAGGTTTCTGGTTCTGTTTCTTGCTGCTGTATTTGTTATTTGTACGGTAACGCTTTCTCCTCCGGATTTTTCCCGCACCAGCCCACAGACTCTCGGAAATATGCTGGATGGATTCCTGCATCCGGACTGGAGCTTCTTTTTCTCCATGGGAAAAGATGGGCTTTTTTATCTGCTTTTGGAAACCGTGTGCATTGCATTTATTGGAACGGTAATCGGGGCAGTTCTCTCTGTCCCGCTGGCTTTTTTTAATACCAGAAGATTTGTGCCAGCTCCGGTCTGCTTTCTTTTTAACCTGCTGATCATGGGAATCCGGTCTGTGCCATTTCTGGTATATGGGCTGATTTTCATCCGCGTATCAGGTCCTGGGGCCTTTACCGGAGTCCTTACTCTGGCAGTGTGCAGCATCGGACTTCTCACCAAACGCTTTACCGAAAGCCTGGACGCCCTGGACATGCGTCCTTATCATGCACTGCTTGCCATGGGTGTACGCCCTTTTCCAGCCATCTGCCACAGTGTGCTGCCGCAGTTGAAGCCGATTTTCACTTCTATTGTGCTTTACCGTTTCGACGTGAACATCCGTGAGGCTTCCGTCCTTGGCCTTGTGGGCGCAGGCGGAATCGGCGCCCCCCTTATCTTTTCCATGAATCAATACGCCTGGTCAAAAGCTGGCGCTATCCTGCTTGGCCTGATCCTCCTTGTATGGCTCATTGACCTTCTATCATCCAAAATCGGAGAGCAGAATTAACTGCCCTCCGATTTATTATTTTTGGAGAAATGAAAATAGAAAATCGTTGACGTATTTTCAGGAAACTGATATAGTGAGAATAATCAATACCAAAATCTATTAAACTGCTGTATTTCTCCCGAGTATGCACAGAAGAAAACAGTAGTATCAAAAATCAGAAAAATGATTCAAAAATGTATGTCAAAACCTAATTGAGTCATTGTCAAAATTTTATCCCAATTTGCAAGAAATCATATTGAAACCGTTGGTCACAATAGAAAAGAGGTGGTGCCTGAAGAAAATTAATAGTTTGAGAATTAAAATGGAAAATGCTATAATCGAAAGAGAGGGATTGGATGGATAATACCATATTTGACGATGTATTTCGTACAATGATTGAAAAAATGCCATATTTGGCAGTTCCATTGATTAACGAAGTATTTCACACTTCTTATCCGGAGGATGTGCCAATTGTGCAGCTCCGCAATGAACATCAGCAGGAAAACGGGGAAATTATCACGGATTCCTGTTTAAAAATTGGCGGTAAGATGTATCATATTGAGTGTCAGAGCATAGATGATACAACTATGGCAGTCAGGATGATAGAATATGATTTTTCTATTGCTGTTGAAAGCGCGCAGAAACAAGGTCGGAGATACAGGATGGATTTTCCAAAATCCTGCGTATTATATTTAAGAAGCGGAAAGAATACACCTGATTTTCTGGAGGTGGAAATTGCACTTGCAGATGAAACTATAGTGCTTTATAGGGTCCCGGCTATCAAGTTAGAGACATATACGAAAGACAGTATTTTTGAAAAAGATTTGTTGATGCTCTTGCCGTTTTATATTATGCGATATGAGAAGGAAATTCATGAAATGAGTGAGAATCCGGAGTTGTTTCAGCACTTATTGAATGAATACGAAGAAATCCGAACAAATCTGGAAAAAGAATTGACAGAAAGTGGCAAGTCAGAGCTATATATGAATTTAAATAAACTGATTGTAAAAATAGCAGACTACATGTGCCGGAATGAGGATGTGGTCAGGAAAGGAATTGGTGAGGTTATGGGTGGAAAAGTTCTCGAACTGGAAACAGAACGGCTTCGTGCAGAAGGGCAGGCAGTTGGAAAGGAAATCGGAAAAGAAATTGGAAAAGCGGAGGGCGAGGAACGTTTAAGTATTCTGATTAATCATTTGATACTGGACGGAAGAAATGACGAAATCCAGGCGGTTGTTACGAATGCAGAAGTACGAAGGAAATTATATAAAGAATATGGGATGTGATTCCATCAATTTAACATTTAGGGAGAGGATGGAAAAAACAATGGGCTGTCGAAAAGGACAGTCCATTTGAAAATTAAGCAGCATAAACTTTGGTTCTGTAAAACATCAGGAAATGTTTGAATTTTACTGTTAGAGAGGAAAAGCAGAGGAAAGTAGGAAGTAACCATATGATTACAATTGCAATTGTAGAAGATGATAAGGAATATCGCAGCCAGTACAGAGACTATCTGAAACAGATGGAAGCACAGATGGGGGAGAGCTTTTTGATCAGGGAATTTGAAGATGGGGATGGGATTCTGGAGAATTACAGGGCGGACTACGACATTATTCTAATGGATATTGAGATGAGCTTTGTGAATGGAATGGAAGCAGCAGAGGAAATCCGCAAGCTGGACCATGAAGTGGTTATTATTTTCATTACCAACATGCCTCAGTATGTGATGGACGGCTACAAGGTGCAGGCATTTGACTACATTTTGAAACCAATCACCTATTATGCTTTTTCCAGAACTCTGCTGCAGGCCATGGAGCGAATGGCTGCCAGAAACCGTCAGTACACTACCATACCCATCAAAAACGGAATTCAGCGCATTGACATCCGGCAACTGGTATACG